>JABDCF010000014.1 GCA_013288235.1 Bacteroidota bacterium
AACAAGCATGGCCGGGATTGCTGGTTTAAGCTTGTTGCCTGCAATTAATACGTTTGCAAATGATAGCAATAATTATAAAAGACAAACAGCCGCTAAGCTTAAATTAAGGTTTGCCATAGCATCCGACCTTCACTATGGGCAGGAGGGGACTGACTCGGCTTTAAATGCTGCTAATATCGTAAAGTGGCTGAACGAAGATCATACCAAAAACCACCTTGACCTAATAATTATCAACGGCGACCTGGTTAATAACCGCCCCGACTTGCTCCCCGAAGTGAAAACAAAATATTTTGACAAGTTGCCCGTGCCTTATTATACCATACCAGGCAATCATGATTTTGCGGACGGCCCAATATGGAAAAGCGTATTTGGCTATGAGGATAAATTTACGGTTGAGCATGGCGATATCGGTTTTATATTTGCGAACACAGCCAATACCAAAGGCGGCTACGTATGCCCTGATAACACCTTTATAAAAGCTTCACTTGAAAGCTTTAAAGATAAAAAGATAGTTTTTGTGGTATTGCACATTGCCCCGGTTCAATGGATGAAATCAGAGGCGACCATATTTTTTAGATTGCCCTGATACCGTTGCATTACTGCACGATTACCCTAACGTGAAAGCCGTTTTTCATGGCCACGACCATAATTTAGACGGAGTGCGCTATACCGGCAGGCTGCCACATTTTTTTGATTCGCATATAGGCGGGAGTTGGGGCACCGATTATAAAGGCTACCGCATTGTTGAAGTTGGCGATGATAATTCCATCTACACCTACCAGGTTAACGCCAGCCAAAACCCCGTGCTGAATGCGAATAAGTTGTGAGGGGAGTCCTAAAGTCGGGAAGTCGGAAAGCCCGAAAGATGTAGTGACGCCACTTTAAACAGTTCGGCAATGAGCAGCCGACTCTTACTTTATTGTCAAATTTTTCTTTCGGACTTTCGGACTTTTCTGACTCCCGGACTAATTCTTCCTTGACAATCCTAAACTTTATGTTTAATTTTATGTTGTTATACGAAAACAGGTTTAACTCAAAAACCGTTTCGTAGTTTGACCAGTTATATTTTCAAAAAAAGGAGGTCGTCATGAACATGGTTCATAAAATTGAAAGGTGGGGCGATAACCATCACCCCATGGTACTTGATCTTATCCGCATAGCGTTAGGTGTTTTTTTATTATTGAAGGGCCTGGCGTTTATGGAGAATTCAGCTTTTCTAAAAGATATGATCGAAAATCAGAATGTTGTAGCTATTTCTTCCGGCTTATTAATGACGCTTGTTTACTATGTCACGTTCGCCCACCTTGTCGGCGGTGCGTTGATCGCTATGGGGATACTGACGAGGTTTGCCAGTATTATACAAATACCAATTTTAGTGGCGGCGATATTTTTAACAGATTTTTTTTCAGTCGCCTATTAATTCATTGGTGTGGCCTTCTCTAACAGCGTTAGCCTTACTTGTTTTATTCATGATAATAGGCTCAGGGCCACTATCACTTGACAGGTACCTGGAGAAGTGGGAAGCTTAGGGGGAAGTTTGCAGTTTTGAGTGGGCAGTTTGCAGTTGAAAAGCTTTGAAACAGTTAACCGCAAACCGCATACTGCCAACTGCTAATACTCCACCATAATTTCATCAACATAGCACCATAGCCAGCGTTCGCCAGGTTCGGCTGATATTACTACCGGGTGACCTGTTTTGTGCGCATGCTTGCTGGCGTGCATATTTAGTGAGCTATCACAGCATAAAGTTGCGCCACATTCCTGGCAGGTGCGCAGATGTACCCAGCTATCATGTGTTTTTATGCATTCCTCGCATACATAATCTTTTGCATGCTTTAGGGTTTTGATGGCGGTGAGGTGTTTGCAGATATCTTCTTCCATAGTAGTATTATTTTAATTAAAAAATTTCCTTGTCTTATTATAAATGGCGTCTAAGTATTCAACTTTACAACATTCCAACATTTCAACGGTCCAACAAAAAGCTTAAACCTCAGCCAAATACTTATGCACGAAGCTAATGGCCATTGAGCCTTCGCCAACTGCAGATGCTACCCTGTTCATAGCGCCGGCACGCACATCGCCTGCGGCGAAAATACCATTGCAACTGGTTTCCAGTAAAAACGGATCACGTTCCATTTTCCATATCTTGCCAAAGTTGTCATATCTTCTTAACTCGCGGCCGGTTTCAATAAAGCCTTTTTCGTCGCGCAAAATATCCAGCTTTATCCAGTCGGTATAAGGCTTTGCGCCAATAAAAACATAAAGCGCGGCAGCTTCTTTGGTAACAGTTTCTTTTGTTTTAACATTGATAAGGGTTAAATGTTCGAGGTAGTTATTGCCGGATGCTTCCTTGATCTCTGTATCAGCCAGCACATGAATATTTGCAATATTATCGATCTGTTGTATCAAATATGCCGACATGGTATAGCTCAAACTATCTTTCCGGATAATTATATAAACATTTTTAGCAAATTTGGAAAGATAAACGGCTCCCTGCCCAGCCGAATTTCCGCCGCCGATAATATAAACATCTTTATCCTTGCAGGCTGCTGCCTCCGTCATGGCGGCGCCGTAATAAATGCCCGCGCCGGTAAAGTTTTCAATACCTTTAACCTCTAATTTACGATAATCAACGCCTGTGGTAATCACCACGGTGCGACTGATAATTTCGGGGCCATCATCAAGGATGATAGTTTTATAACCATCTTTTTGTTTGATATCATTTACAGCCTGCGGCGATAAAAATTCAGCACCTAAGCGCATGGCCTGGCTTATGGCCCGCCGCGTAAGGTCAGCCCCGCTTAAACCGGCAGGGAAACCAAGATAATTTTCTATCCTTGAGCTTGAACCTGCCTGCCCTCCTGGCGCCTTGCGTTCTATCAATAAAGTTTTTAACCCTTCGGACGCACCGTAAACTGCTGCTGCAAGTCCTGCCGGGCCTGCGCCGATGATAACTACATCATAAATATCATTGGTGATCTGCGGATTTTTGCCAATTTTTTCGGCAATTGCCCTTATGGTAGGTTTGCATAAATAAGTGCCATCATCGAAAACTATCATTGGCAGTTCCCCAATGTTTACTTTATTAAGCTCGAGCATATCCTTTGCGTCCGGGTTCTTTTCAATATCCAGCCAACGGTACGGGATGAGGTTGCTTGCAAGATAATCCTTAACCGTATGCGACTGCGGCGAAAACTGGTAGCCCACCAGCTTTATACCTTTAAACTCGGGGATGTAGTCATTTTCCCAGTCGTCGAGCAGGTCATTTAAAACAGGGTACAGCTTTTCTTCCGGCGGGTCCCAGGGTTTCATCAGGTAATAATCAAGCTGTACATCATTTATGGCTTTTATAGCAGCTTCAGTGTCCGAATATGCAGTAAGCAATGTGCGTTTAGCCTTAGGGAATATCTTTATTGCTTTTTCTAAAAACTCAACGCCTTCCATTTCGGGCATACGCTGGTCGCAAACAAACATGGCTACAACACCCGAACTATTTTTCAGATCGGCAAGGCTCTCCAACGCTTCATTTGCCGATGTGGTACTCATTATTTTATATTCCTTGCCGTACGTGGTTTTCAGATCGCGCGTAATGGCACGTAACACCTGCGGATCATCATCTATCGAAAAAATTATTGGTCGTTCCATTTGGTAGAATGTGTGCTGTTAAATTAATAATTAGTCTTAAGTCCGAAGCCTTAAGTCCAAAGTAAATAAAGAGTAAATAATTTTGACTTAAGACTTCCGGCTTAAGACTTTTGACTTACTACTATCCATCTATCGGAAAGCAAACAATAAACTCCGTATGCCCCGGCCTGGAATTTACTTTTATTGAGCCATTGTGCTGGTGAACTATACGTTGCACTACCTCAAGCCCCAGGCCGGTACCTTTGCCCATTTCTTTGGTTGTAAAAAACGGGTCAAATATCCTTGATTTTATATCGTTAGGTATGCCAGGGCCATCATCAATAATAGATACCTGCACAAATTCACGGTCTTTTGCCGTTTTTATAGTTAAGGTGCCTTTGTTGTTCGGTTCCATCGCGTCAAAGGCGTTATCTATAAGGTTTGTCCACACCTGGTTTAATTCACCAATAAGCGCTTTTACCTGTGGTAATGTTTCATCAAACTCCTCGATAACGGTTATATTGGCCTTTCGCACTTTGTAGCCGAGCATGGTAAGCGTATTGCGTATACCAACGTGAATGTCGGCATATTGCTTATCGGTGCCCCGGTCCATATGGGTAAAGTTTTTTACAGAACATACCAGGTCTGCAATCCGGCGTGATGATTCCTGTATGTCCTCCACCATTCGCTCTGTTACCAGTAGGTTGCTTATCCAGTTAAAAACCGGCGAGCAATAGTTTGCCGGGATATGGCTGCAAAAGGTCTCCAGGTTTTCGGTAGTAAAACCAAAGTCAACAAAAGTTTCGGCAACATCATAGCTGTTTTCTATATCGTGTTCGTCAAGCCAATCGGTCAACTCTTCTTCACGTTTTGTTTTTTCTTTCAGCGTTAAGCGTGGTCTGTCCTTTACAGCCAGCAGCCTGAACAATTCGTCATTTACCGCGTCGACCTGTGCGGCATCCATTTGAATCGCGATCACTTTTTTGAATGATCGCGGTTCCATTTTTAAATGTTCAATGAGTGAAACAGAATCGCGCACTATTGCCGAAGCAGGGTTATTCAGTTCGTGTGTTAGCCCTGCGGATAGCTTTCCAAGCGCCATCATTTTTTCATTTTGCTGCTGCAAGGCTGTAAATTCACGTACCCGGTTGCTCATTACATGTACAAGGGCCTGGGTAAGCTCAAAATGGTCTTTTATCATTTCCCTGATCCTCTCTGTAGGGTACGACAATAATTTTACTTTGCCTATGGCCTGGCTGTTTGCCGTGGCAATTACCCCCCTTGAAAAAGGAAGGTAACCGCTTATGTCGCCCTTTGAAAAGGTAGCCAGTTCGCGCCTGCCACCATTTTGAATAATGTACAGCGTGAAGCGGCCATCAAGGATAAAATGCGGCCCCGTAAGCCGCTGGCCCTGGGTTACTAAGTGTTCACCGTCCTGCAGTTCAGATACCTGACTGTTTGCTACCAGCCATTTCAGCTGATCATCAGGGACATTTTTTAGCTGTTCGAAAGTTTTTAATATAGATAGTGTAGCTTCCTGCATATATTTAAATGTAAGTAATATTCTTTAATTTTAAGCGATGTTTTTGGGTTAGAGATTAGAGACTTGAGATTAGAGATTAGTTAGGAAGTGTAAAGTTCAGAAAAAAAAGAGTTGCTTCCGCCTAATGGCTTAATATTTAGTGGCGAAATGATATTCCTAATCTCTAATCAACTAACCTCTAATCTCTAATCCAATGGAAGTAAAAAATAAGAACGACGGCAAACGGGGGGTATTTTATATTGAAGATGGTCATAAAGAGATTGGTTTGATGCATTATATTTTTGCGGGCCCAGGCAAAATGGTGATTGACCATACAGAAGTTAATGAGGGATATAAAGGAAAAGGGCTGGGCATGCAGCTGGTTACCGCCGGCGTAAATTATGCCAGGGAAAACCATTTGAAAATATTGCCTCTTTGCCCTTTTGCCAAAATGATATTTGAAAAAACGCCTGCGTTTGCGGATGTGTTGTTTTAGCTCATAGACCATAGTCCATGGCATGTAGTCCATAGTCAATGGCGGGAAGATAGGGTAATATATAAATTTAATTATAACAAAATGAAATACGATTTGGAGCATCCGGTGGTGGCCAGTATTGGGACGGAAAAATATAAATGTACCGTGGAATGGCGGCATGGAAAGTTTATTGCTGATGAACCTGAAAGCTCGGGCGGAAAAGATAAAGGGCCCGACCCCTATACCTTGTTACTTTCTTCGTTGGGCACCTGCACATTGGCAACCCTGCGTATGTATATTGACAGGAAAGGGTGGGATGTGCCGAAAATAGCTGTATCGGTAAATATGTACCATGAAGTTAGGGACGGAAAAACTGTAACCGTTATAGACCGCGACCTTAACTTTTTATCGCCTGTTACTGATGAGCAGCGGGAGCGGATGGTACAAATTGCCAAAGTTTGCCCCATATCGAAAATACTTGAAGGAGAGATACAGGTACGTACTTTTGCTTATAGTGACAATGATGAGTCGCAAAAGCATAGCTATACCAATGATGACATTACGGTAGTTTGGAAGCCCGAGCTTTGCAGGCATGCCGCCCGCTGCGCCACGCAGCTGCCTACTGTTTTTAACCCGGCAGTAAAACCATGGGTAAATATGGATGGCGCTACCAGCCAGGAGATAAGGGAGCAGGTGGCAAGGTGCCCTACAGGCGCTTTGAGTATTGCGAAGTAAGTTGAGTGCGTCAAGAATCAAGAAAAAAAACGTAATGGCTCTCTTGGTTCTTGATTCTTTACTCTTGGCTCTATGTTAACAGTTGCTCAAAAAATCCACCTATCTTTTTATCCCTGTCAACAAAATGCACTTCTAATATCCAGTCTCTTTTATTCCCGTTTTCATCAGGTAAAAACATATCGTTATTGTTTTCGGGATGTACATATAAACTGTAATTGCCCGGGTCCAATTTTTCATGGGGAAATTCGCCAATTAAATGCCCGGCTATCTGACCACCAAATTCCCACCCGTACTTACTGGAAAGCCCGGCAACATAATTATAAAACGCTGCACCGGTTAGGCTGGTTTGTTTGTTGAACCAGCCTTTTGCTTCATGCCAGGCCGTTTCAATGTCATTTTTTAATTTATGTTTTAAAGGGTCATTTCCTATTACATATGTCCTGCCAAGATCGGCTTCCCAATCTTCAATAACCGGCCCGAAATCGAAAAATAAAATATCATCTTCCCGGATTATTAGGTTTGGCGGGTTTTCATCATAAGGGGATAAAGTATTGGCGCCGCTGCGTACAATTCTTTTGTGCCAATATTTTTCGATCCCGAAAAGTTCATTGGCCAGGGCGAAAATTTCAGTATTAAGTTGCTTTTCCGATTTTCCGGGTATAATAAGCCCCCTCAGCTCAATTTCCTGGAATAGTTTTACCGCTATGCCTTCGGCCTCAATTAACTTTGATTTAGTTATACTCACTTCATATTATTATAGGCACAAATTTGAGTGACTTTTTGACGAAAAGAGTTATCCTGTGACAACTAATGTTAAGTCAAAAGTCTTTAGTCGTAAGTCCTAAGTTTAATTATGCTTTTTCCGACTTTCGACTAATTACTTTTAGCAATCTGTTTCCTGATCCTGCTTAATGACGTTGGCGTAACACCAATAAATGATGCCAGGTATTTTTGGGGGATATTTTGAATATAGGGTGGCTTTTTTAAAAGGTCCAGGTAGCGTTTTTCTGCAGAATCCCTTTGGAGCGCTGTAAACCGATCGATCAGGTTAATAACAACATCTTCCCAAAACTTCCGCATCATCTCCTGCATTTTTGGATGTGTTTCATAAAGGTTATTCAAGTCCGGTTTTGGAAGGAACAGTATTTCACTGTCCTCTATGGCCTGCAGGTAGTAGTTTGATGGGCTTTCGCTTATAAAACTGTAAAGTTCGATAGCTGAAGAGTGTTTAAAAGAAAACCAAACGGATACTTCAATACCATCTGCAACATAATATAACCGCAGGCAGCCGCTTTGCACAAAAACAAGGTCTTTGCAAACTTCTCCCTGTTGCAAAAGGTATTCGTTTTTCTTAATGGCCTTTGCTTTAAACTTTCCGGCAATTTCATCCAGTTCATTGTCGGGCAGGTTAGCGTACGATGTTATAAATTGTTTGAGTTCGGGTGTCATGTAACCTAATTTATAGTGGAATGATCAGCAGGCAGGTAAAAATAGCCATTTTGACGATCAAAATATGAAGTTGTTTTACTTCACTTTTTTAAAAGGATAAGCCCCTTTAATGCGCAGGTTTAAAAACGTTCCCTTCGAGCCCGACTGTTTCATTTCGTCATAAACTTCTTCGGGTACGCGGAAATAATCATAAATACTGCCGGATACAAAAAACACTCTTAATACCGATTTGGCAGTATCATAATTGAAATTTGCTACAACTGAAGATGGCATAACAGCTCATTTATAATAAATAGTTAACCATTGGGTTTATCATTTGTTTAATACCGCAGTGCCATGCGTAAATTATGCCATAAAAACTAAATTAAAAAAGCTATTTGATTTTATAAAAAATCATCCTATATTTGCAGTCCTTAAAAATAAAAGAAAGAATAACAAAGCTATACAATGGCAAATCATAAATCATCATTAAAAAGGATCCGTTCTAACGCTGCGAAGCGCTTACGTAACAGGTACCAGGCAAAAACCACCAGGAATGCTATCAAAAAATTAAGGGGCACAACCAGCAAAGCTGATGCGGCGCCGCTTTTAGTTAAAGTAATATCTATGCTTGACCGTTTAGCCAAAAAAGATGTTATTCATAAAAATAAAGCTTCAAATAACAAATCGAAACTTACTAAATTTGTTAATGGGTTAAAATAATCCGCTATAAATATTCATTAAAAGGCCCGTTTTCCGACCAGGAAACGGGCTTTTTAATTTTAATGAAAAAAATCAAAACAAAACAAAGCAGTTTTTTCGTATAAGTGGTTATAACACAGGCTGTGTTATTTATTTGATATGATAATTAAAACTGACTTGCTTTGAGAATATATTTAACACTTACGTTTTTATTTATTTCAATTACAGGCTTTGCCTTTGTAAATAAAGGGAGGGTTGATAGCTTGAAAACCCTTGTCACATCCTCATTGAAAAATCAATCGGGGCCCGATACTTTAAATATTAACAGGTTAAATAAACTGGCCGCCGACTATTTTGAATTAAACCCCGATAGTACACTTTATTACGGGCATAAAAGTATCAACCTTTCGCGTAAAATTAATTACAAAGCAGGTATCGCTGCCGGTTTAATGCAAACCGGCAAAGCAAATTATTTTAAAGGGAATTTTATACAGGCTAAACTGGACCTTGACGAGGCTATTTTAATATATAAGCATTTAAACGATAAAAAAGGGCTGGGGAATTGTTATACCGTTTACGGCAGGATGTACAATTTACTGGCTAACTATAAATTAGCTTTAACCTATTCAAACCTGGCGCTTGATATAAACAAGCAGTTGAAAAATAAACTGGATATTGCCGTTTGCATTAAAAACATTGGCGTGGTTTATTACAGTGAGGGAGAGTTATCAACCGCGCTTGACTATTACTACAGGGCATTATTTATTGATCTTGAATTGCGGGATGACCATGCTGCAGCCGCCAGCTACAATGATATCGGCGTTGTGCTGCAGGCCATGGAAGTATACCCCAAAGCACTTATCTATTATCAAAAAGCGCTAAAGCTGTTTGAATCCAGTAAAGATTTAAATGGTGTTGGTACCGTTTATGAAAATATAGGCGAGGTAATGATAGCGCAAAAAAATTATGGGCGAGCCGTTGTTTACCTGTCAAAGTCCATAAAAATTGCAATAAACCAGGATGATAAAGACGGCATGAGTTCTGTTTATACCGACCTTGGTTTGGTTTATGGAAATTACAACCAGGTTGGCCCGGCAATAAATTACCTCAATAAATCATTGGAGATTGCCAGCAAATACAAAATTGTTTATAACGAAGCGTATGCTTTAATAGGGTTTGCTACCGTATACAATCAGCAAAAAGAATATAGCAAGGCTTATAAATATGCTATAGAAGGGCAAAAATTTGCCACCAAACTGGGTAATTTAGAGGTGAGAACAAATGCCGCACTTCAGTTGAACAGAACATTGGCAGGCTTAGGAAAGTATGATGAGGCTTATAAAATACTTAGGGGGTACATAGCTATGAAGGATAGCCTGAATACTAATGAGAGTATTCAAAAGCTTACATCGTATAACCTTGAACTTAATTTTACAGCCAAACAGCACCAACTTGCACAACGCCAAAAGGAAAAAGATATTTCATACCAGCAAAGGATAGAACAGCAGCGGTTAATAAACGCGATATTTTTAAGCATTATATTGGGTATGATTGCGATTTCGGTTGTTTATTACAGGCAAAAGCGTAAGCAGCAAAAAATAAACGCCATGCTGGAAGAAAAAAATACTGAAGTTTTGCAACAGAAAACTAACCTTGACGACCAGGCTCAAAAATTAAATGACCTGAATGTTTTAAAAGACAGGCTGATATCAGTTTTGGCGCATGATTTGCGGGCGCCGCTAAGCACTTTGCGTGGTTTATTCAGCCTTTTACAGGATAGTACGATCTCGCACGAGCAGATGCTGGACATGATCCCAGGTGTATTAAAGAAGTTAGAGTATACTTCAGATTTTCTGGATACCCTTTTGTTTTGGATCAACAGCCAGATGGACAACTTTGAAAACTCGGCAAAGAGCTTTTACATAAAAGATATTGTTGCTTATGAAACCGAGAGTTACCATGAACAGGCCGCTTTAAAAGGAATTAAACTTGTGGATAGTGTGCCCGAGGATGCCGTTGCTTCGGCAGATCCCAATTCGATCCGTATAGTTATCAGGAACCTGATTACAAATGCTATAAAGTTTTCAAACGAAAACGATACCATTGAAGTTACTGCCAGAAGGCAGGATGGTCAAACTCATATTATTACCGTAAAAGATACCGGTACCGGCATGAGCGAAGAACAACTCAACAAGCTTTTTAAAAGTAAGGTTAACAGTAAAGCCGGAACCAACAATGAATCGGGAACAGGTATGGGTATGCTGTTTTGCAAAGACCTTGTTGAAAAATGCAGCGGTAAAATTTGGGTGACCAGCCAGCAAGGCCATGGCACCGAATTTTCGTTTACCATACCTACCGGCTTCATAAACGAAACCAGGCTTGAGGTGGCGTAACCTGGATTTCAGATTTCGATTTACGATTTCGGATTTCGGATTTGAAAGTTATAATGGTGGGTGCATCCACAGTCCTAAGCAATCTCAAATTACCTAATCTCTAACCTCCAATTAACTAATCACTAATTAGAAATCACTATACAAATCTCTGAATGTACTGCGCAGGCCAAATGTTATAAGGGCAGTTTTTATATCGCTTTGCGAATTTTTTTCTTCGCGGAGTACTCCACCTAATTCAAAACGTAAATTATATTTCGGGTTAATGAGGAATGATACCGTACCCTGGGCATAGCGTAAAGTAGTAGATAAGCCTTGCCCTAATGTGGCTGGCGTTTCGGTTGATGGAGCAGCTTTGGTAACATCCTGGCCAAAATTAGCAAGGGCATTAGGATCGAGGCCGTACTTGGCATAATTAATCTGGCCCATAAAATCAAACCTGCCGACGGTATAATTTAAAATGCCTATAGCCTCCCTGAAGTTTGCGCCCAGCGGATCGCCCAACGGCTCGCTAAGCTCTGTATAACTGGTAATAGGCTGCTGGCTTGCGTAGGTATACGGTTTAACCGTATTGTATTCGAAAAGGTAATTAAAGCTTTTTACTTTAAACAGGTCGGCGCCACGGATACCAAGTTGTAGGCCGCCCGTGTTATCAGCCTTGTTGTCCGAAAAAAAATCGCCTGCGTTGAAGCGCTCTATAAGTAACTGGCCGTATAGCGCAGTTTTATCAAATATTTTATACTTGGCGGTAAACCCTGCAAGCACATTATCAGGCTGAGATGGCGTAGCGTTTAATGCATTTGAAAAAAACACCGGGTTTACATAATTGGGGTCGAAGCCATGAAAATTACCGTTATCATTAGCCTCGGATGCTATCAGCGCATTAAAATAACCTACCGATATGCGGTTTGTGATGTTCCAGTCGAGGTAATGAAACGCGGCCCATTTGCGGCGATTATTGCCAAAAGGGTCAAATTGCTTGGCTTCCTGATCTTCGAGATATGCCCACATAAACATATATTGTACTTTGCCCAGGTTGGCCGTTAAGCGAAGCAAGGGGTAATTGGCAGCAAAATCTGATAATAAAAGCGATCTATAGCCATCGCCGACGAATGTTTTGTCCTCGCCTAAAGTAATATTCAGCTGTTTTATTGGCGTATACGAAAGTATGGCGGTAACATATGTCCAATCCTTTGTGGTTTTCCCGACACTAAAATTATAGGCCTGGCCTGGTACAAAATCAATTTTGTTTATATAGCTATTAAGGTAGTTGGGGAAAGTTCCGTTGTTGGTATAACCGCTGGTATAAAAGAAAAATTTACTGCCAACCGTGCCGCCAAACTGGTAACCGCGGGTATTCAGGGTTGTTTTTGTTTTACCGGCAAAGTCGCGCCCAAGTACCAGGTCGGGCAAATAATCGCCGTAAAAAGTAAAGTCCTTGTTTTGTACATCAAACAAATGTTCATTCAGCAGCTTCCTGTCAACCCAGGTTTTGCGGTTGCTGTCAACACCAACCTGCATTAACTGGGTATACCGGGGGCCGATAACGCTATCAATTAAAAAGGGCTTAAGTGAGGTATGGAATGAGTTATCGAGCGAATAAATGCTCGAATTAAATTTTTGATCGTATTGGTACGAATACGGCAATAAGACAGACTGGGATTTACATATTTGTGCCGAAAACACAAGGATTACGGCAATTAATGTAAGTTTCGCTATAGGTAAATGGCTAATCTTTTGCATCGCAACAAAATAACTATTATTTATGGTGAAATAAAAATTTCATTTACTAATTGCAAAACAGGGCTTTTTGTTTTGACGGATGGTGTTTTAATGCGGCTGGGAGCGCAAATAATGCAGGGAAGAATACAAGGTTTAATATTAAAGGTTTAATGTACATGCAAACTATTACAGCCCTGCTATATTTGTGCATGAAACAAGCATTAAGGTTTTGCTACGGATTGATGCTGATCCTTATATGCTGTTCGTGGGGGTTTTATGCACATTACCGTATCAACAGGCTGGCTATTTTTACGCTACCTAAGGGCATGGCAGGATTTTACAGGGCTAACATCGAATTTATTACTGAACACGCCATAAGCGCAGATAAACGCCGCTATGTGGACTCAACGGAGGCGCCCAGGCATTTTTTAAACGCAGACCACTATGGTAAAACCCCTTTTAAAAATATTCCGCAAAACTGGGATGATGCCGCGCTAAAGTTTTCGGCCGATACGGTTATTAAATATGGCACCGTCCCCTGGACGATACAGTACAATTATTACCGCCTTGTTAAAGCTTTTAAAGATCATGATACAACAGCCATATTAAACACTTCGGCAAATTTGGGCCATTATATTGCTGATGCCCATGTGCCGTTGCATCTTACCCAAAACTATAACGGGCAGTTAACCAATCAAACGGGCATACACGCACTTTGGGAGAGCCGCCTGCCCGAGCTTTTTGGCGATCATTATAATTATTACGCGGGGAAGGCACGCTATGTTGAAAACCCGCTTAAAGAAGCCTTCAAAATATGCCAGACTTCATTTAAAGAGGCTGATTCGGTTTTGCGGCTTGAGCGGATGTTAAATAGGCTATATACCACAGATAACAAATACGTTGTTGAGCAACGCGGAAAAAGGCAGGTAAAAGATTATTCGGTGGCTTATGCAAAAGCATATCAAACAATGCTGCACGGAATGGTACAGCGCAGGATGCGCTCGGCCATACTGGCGGTTGGCAGTTACTGGTATTCGGCATGGGTTGATGCAGGGCAGCCTGATCTGGATAAACTGATAAAACAGCCGCTTAATATAGATGAAGAGAAAAAAATTCAGAATGAGGAAACTTTGTACAGAACGGGAAAAGTATTAGCTTTAACTAAATGAAATGAGAGTAAAAGCAGCAAGCTTCGGCAAAAAGAAACAAATTATTGAATGGCGCAGTCATGAACCATCGCGTTTGGAAACTTTCAGCGATGCCGTTTTTGCCTTTGCGGTAACGCTTATCATTGTTTCGCTGGAGGTGCCGAAATCGTTTAACGAGCTTTATGAAACTATGAAAGGCACCCTTAGTTTTGCTGCTTGTTTCGGGGCTTTATTCCAGATATGGAATCAGCAGAATATCTTTTTCAGACGCTATGGTTTAACCGATAGCGCAACCAACACATTGAACGGTGCACTCCTTTTTGTTGTACTGCTATATGCCTATCCGCTAAAATTTCTATTCGGCTTGCTGTTCGACAACAACTTGTTTACGGAAAACGGCCATTCTCATGAGATGATCAGCGATGCGCAAATGCCAATGCTCATGTTAATTTACGGTGCTGGTTTTACAGCAATCAACCTGCTGTTTTATTTAATGTACGTAACGGCAAAAAAACATGCTAAAGACTTGAAGCTAAAAGCAGTAGAAATATATGAAACCCAAACAGTTATTTATGTTAACCTAACGCTTACCCTGATTGGAGTTACCGCCATGCTTTTGGCTTGGCTGTTGCCTGTAGCATATGCGGGGTTGTCCGGGTTCTTTTATTGCACAATTGGCTTTGCTTACTGGATATGGTATAGTTACCGGGGCAAAAAATCAAAAAAGAAATTCGGGCTTAGCGAACTACAGGCTTCTTAGCCGACCTGCTTTTTATCGCTGCGTATATTGGCGGGATAATAGATATCAAAATAATTATTATCCCAACAAGTGCAAAATGTGCTTTAAAGAAAGGCACATTGCCTAAGAAATACCCGGCAAAAAGAAAAACAATTATCCACGCTGCGCCGCCAATAATATTATATAAACTGTACTTTAAAAACGGCATACCGCTAACCCCGGCAACAAAAGGCGCAATAGTGCGGATGATAGGCATAAAGCGGCTTAATATCACGGCTACAGCGCCATGTTTTTCAAAAAAGGCGTGGGTTTGCAGGTAGTATTCCAATTTCAGTATTTTATTTTTTTCTTTAAATACTTTGGGGCCAAGGTAGCCGCCAAGCAAGTAGTTTACAGTATTGCCGGTAAATGCAGCTATAATAAGTATAAGGGCCAAAACATAAATACTTAACCCCGTATTGCCTGCGGCAATTAAGGCGCCGGCTGCAAATAATAATGAATCGCCCGGTAAAAAAGGGGTGACAACAAAGCCGGTTTCGGCAAAAATAATAGCGAACAGTATAAGGTAAGTTAAAGCGTGGCACTGGCTAATTATATCTGCCAGGTGCTTATCAATATGTAATATAAAATCAATGAGGCTTTTAACTATTTCCAATGTTTTAAATTTTGCCCAAAAATATAAATAATTGGTTGGAATTGGTTGACTGAGTTGGATTAAGTTGCATTGAGTTGATGGAGTGATTAAGTTGAATGGTCTATTGATTGACTGGATGCGAGATAAATCTGGTTGATTGTTAATATATTGGCCAAATACAAGCTAATCAACCAACTACTTATTAGTTATAACAGCCGCGTTAAATGCAGCCGAGTCGATACGGCTGCTATAGCCGTAGGCATATAAGGTGTATAGCCTACCATCCTGTATGGTTATGCTCGGCTGTTCATTCAGTATCGCCGTATTACCAGTAGCGTACGTTTTAAGGTCGTAATTGCCGATAGGGAGCGCGAGATAGTTTGTGACTGTTTTATAGGGGATTTTACTGAAAGCAGGAGTCCCGTTTGCCGTAACATCCAACCCTCCGGTTGCTGTTGGCGAAGCATCGACAAAACGCAACAGTCCGTAGCCTATTGCAGGTGAAACGGCTGTATCAACGGTAAATATCTGGGTTAACGAATGGTCAGTTTGTGCACCTGTGATATACAGGGTATATTTTGCGCCTGTTTGCAAGGCATCAGTTCTTGAAAATATAGTTGTATCCGCAATGTAAGCTGTCCTGAACTGGTAAGGTACATCAGTTGATGGTACAAAAAAATAACCCTGGTTTACTTCAAACACAAACGGGTTTCCGATTGCATTTACCTGGTTAAAATCGATAAATAAATTTACAGGCCCCATATCGGGACTTAGATTTATAATCTGGTATTCAATGTCGAGCCCGGTTGGGCTGGCGTTGCTCGCCTTGCCGCACGAAGAAATATATACACAAAACAATATGCCGCCGGCAAGTAAAAGAAGCCGGTTAGCTATTTTGTATAGGGTTTTAGCACACATAAATTCATTAATTAACATTCATTATAACACCAATGCCAAAAGCAGCATTGCCTTTCCCGTTTATTAATCCTTTTGAAAACAAGGTATAAATTGCACCCTGTTGAAATGTAATAACCGTATCAACTTTAGGCGTGGTTGCCCCAGCCTGGAAGACTTTTATTTCCTGCAGCCCGCCCGGGTTTAATACAAAGGGAGATGTTGCTTTAAAAGCCTGTGGCGCAATACTAATAGTATCAAGTGCCGTTGGATTAAGTATGGTAACATTAAGATTTCCTGCATCAGGCGAAACGTTGACAAACCTTATTTGTGTGGTATCAGGGTGCAATGTATAAGATAAAAGTACATCAGTTGTAACAAAAGTTTGGCTTGCTGCCTCACCATAAACGTATAAAGAATAGTACGAACTATCTTTTAGGTTTAATGGCAAACTAAATAAATCAGTAAAGCCACCAGCCTTTTTAAACTGATAATTTTGCTGTCCCGAGGGCACCGGTAAGTATAAAGATGCGCCAGCCGGAAATAAACCTGATAAGTTATTTTGTCTTGTCCCGTTAAGGTAAAAATTCAGGGTGTCAGCCGTGGCGTTTACCACATTGATGTTGGTAGGGACAACCTTTGGAAAAACTTCATCATTGTTTTTACAGGATGAGAAGCCTATGATGCCAGCAATAAAAAATAAAACCAAACACCTTATACTCATAATCGTTAATTGCTATTATAACTGAATATAGCAAATTTTGTTATTGGGTTGAATAAAAAAGTCCGGTTTTAAGGAATTATTGAATTATTGAATTATTGTTTGGAGAATAAATAAGTTTCAAGTAGCCCGCTATTCAATAATCCAATAACTATCACACGGTGGAATTAATGATGTATTGAATTACTAATTGCCTGTTTGGTGAATAGTTGAGTTTTAAGTATTCCAATTCCATAATTCCATAATTCAACAACTCAATAATTACCTACGCGTAGCTGTTAAGCATTACAGGCATTACCAGCATCAGTACATCTTCGTTTTCATCACCGCCTTGCGGTAATAATAACCCGGCCCGGTTAGGGGTCGACATTTCGAGGGATACTTCTTCGCAGCTCAGGTTTTTTAACATTTCAATTAAAAAGCGGGCATTAAAGCCAATTTCCATATCCTCCCCTTCGTACTGGCAGGTTAAACGCTCATGGGCCTCGTTGGCAAAATCAATATCTTCTGATGATATATTCAGCTCGCTGCCATTTATCTTCAGTCTTACCTGGTGGGTGGTTTTGTTGGCATAGATAGCAACCCTGCTCAATGATCCTAAAAAGGACTGGCGGTCGATACTTAGTTTATTAGGGTTATTTAGCGGGATAACGGCTTCATAATCAGGATAACGTTCGTCAATTAAACGGCAAACCAGGTTAATGTTACCGAACTTGAAAAATGCGCTGGTACTGTTATATTCAACAGCAACATTAACATCATCAGTTGGTAATGATGATTTTAGTAGGGTGAGCGCCTTTTTTGGTAAGATGAACGAAGTTGTGCTTGCTGCCTTAGCGTCAAGGCGGCGGTAACGTACCAATTTGTGTGCATCAGTAGCTACAAAAGTAAGGTACTGGCTTGATAGCTGGCAATAAACACCTGTCATGGCCGGGCGCAGCTCATCGTTACTAACGGCAAAAATTGTTTTATTTATCGCTTCGCCTAAAACCGATGCCGGTAAATTTACCGATGAAGCATTTTCAACAACCGGTATCTTGGGGAAGTCCTCGCCATTTTCGCCGCTTAGCTTGTACTTACCATCGCCGGCGTTTATTTCAATAGCAAAAGTTTTATCATCAACCGAAAAAGTAATAGGTTGCTCGGGCAGCGACTTTAAAGTCTCCAGTAAAATACGCGAAGGTATAGCAATGCGGCCGTTTTCCTTTGCTTCTACAGCTAAAGAAGTGGTCATGCTGGTTTGCAGGTCGGTGGCCGAAATGGTCAGGTTCCCGTCTTTTATCTCGAACAAAAAGTTTTCCAGTATAGGTAATACAGTGCTATTGCTCAATGCCCCGCTTACAGCCTGCAGTTGCTTGAGTAATATTGAGGTAGAAACAATGAATCTCATATAGTTACAATTAATCAATCAAAAGTATAAAATTTAATGTGCATACTTTCGTCTGCGAATATAATGTTGAAAAATAGCAAATGTTAACAATAAACCCAAAGGAAGTATATTATTAAGCAGTTGCCAGTATAATTTTTCGCTGCGGATGCGGGTGCGGTCAAGCAGGCGCAATTTAACTTCTTTGGTGCGTAAAGCTATCAACCGGGGGTCATCGGTCATATAATCGGCAATGTTTAACAACAGGTTCTTATTGCCGAAGGTTTGCTGTGTATAATGGTCGTAGCCCAGCGGGTCAGGTGAGCCATCAGGTTCAATATCATTTTTAAAAATATCGCCATCGCTTATCACTATCATTTTTGTAGGTACGCTTTGCGGGATAATAGCTACCTTTTCGTTCAGGCTATCAGGCACCGGCCGATTTAGAAAGTCAGATTTAAACGTTCCTTCCAGCAACACAGCAACCGTCTTGGGTGTGCTTTGAAAATCTTTTGCCTGAGGGTTCTGCTCAATGGCCTGCAGAGATATGATATGAGGGGCCGTTAATTTTTTGCTAAATGGCGACGAACTGAACAAGATAATTTTCTTAACATTTTTAATGGCAAGTGTATCTAAAGTGCTTGCAAATTCGCCCTTTATACCATCCAGGTTTTTTACTATGGGATTTTTTGACAGTGGCATAAAAATAGGATAATAAGGCCAATCGGCCAGTTGTATTTGGGCCTGACCACCTACATTACCGGTACTAACAGGTATTTGTGAACAGTTTTCATCGGCAATAAGATCATAGTTGATCCGTATACCATAAGTAAAAAGCTGGTCGTCGAGGTTTAAATCTTTAGGGAACGACATCTCTTCTCCCCCATGGCCGCGCAGGCTATCCAATTCGGCGTTAACCTGGTCGATGGTCCACAGCACTTTACCGCCACGCATAATGTATTGGTCTATTTTAAACTTTTCAAGCTCGCTGAATTTGGTATTGGGCTTTGGTATCACCAGCAATTTAATACGCATCAATATGTTCAGCGGAATGGCTTTCAGGTTTATCCTGCCAACATCATACCCATCCGACAATGATTTCATGGCGTCATTTAGTTGCAGGTCGGTTAACTCATGGTTGCTTTCGGTGAAGCCAATTATTGGTTTGCCGCCGCTGGTTATTTTTTTAATGGCCGATGAAAAAGCATATTCAAGGTTTTGTATCGAGTTATTATAAATGTCATCTTCCGAAAGCCCGATGCGTGTTTGAAACAGATTAACGGCAATGGTTTTGCCGCCAGATTGAACAAGCGCTTCGGGGAATATCAGCATTTGGGTTACGCCATTATCTGTTTTTACGCTATATGATTGTCCGGCGATCCCCCTGGCTTGCAAGGAGTCATATTCGGCTTTTTGCTGGTCATCCGGTAATTTTTTAATAGCCGCTATAACATCAAGAAAGTTAAACTGTAATTTATCGTGGCTGTAAGCCTGCAAATCGCTCAGCATATCGCGGGTAGCGCGTTGCAGCCTTTTCATTCCACCCGGGAAATTATCGCCCTGCAAATAAACAGTGATATGCACTGGTGCATTAAGGCTATCCATAATATTGCGGCTTATAGGCGATATGGTAAAGCGCTTTTCCTTAGTGAAATCGAAACGGGTAAAGGTTGATGCGGAAACTACCCCCAATAAAATTAAAATGGCAATAGTTCTTAAAAGAGTCTTGTCGTAGATTCTTTTTTGCCTTTGTTTTATAAGGACAAATAAGGTTATGCAGATAAAAAGCCCGGTTAATATGATGAAGTAGGCAAGGTCGCGGGTATCTAAAACACCGCGGCTTACCGATTGATAATGTTCGGTAATGCCTAAATTTTCCAGTCCCAGGTTTTGTAAAGACAATAGGCCGCTCAATGATTCAAACCCGCTGAAAAAAAAGAAACAAAGAAACACCGCTATGGTAAAAGCAATGACCTGGTTTTTACTAATGGATGAGGCAAACAAACCAATGGCACAAAATACAGCGCCTAACAAAAATAAACCTATATACGAGCCTATTACCCCGCCGGTATCGATATTCCCCTGGGGTGTGCCAAGTACATAAACTGAATAATAGTAAACCAATGTTGGTACTAATGCAAAAAATACCAGCAGCAAGCTGGCAAAGTATTTTCCCAGTACTATTTGCCAGTCGGTTAACGGGCGGGTAAGCAGCAGTTCGAAGGTGCCTTCTTTACGCTCCTCGGCTAATGACCGCATGGTTATAGCAGGTACCAGGAACATGAAAAGATACGGTGCTGTACTGAAGAGGCTATCCAGACTGGCATAGCCGTAATTGAGGATACTTGAATCTGGGAATACCCATAAAAACAACCCTAATACCAATAAAAATACGCCGATAGTAACATAAGCTACCAGGGAGCTCAGGTACGAAGTGATTTCTTTTTTGAGGATGCTAAGCACGTTTAAATCCGCTGTTGAACGACGCCGAAATTACAATATTAATGTGCTAAAGCAAAGCCGCGGGATGTACTTTTATTGTTTTACAAAATAGGGGGGGACTAATGCCGGGTGAGTACAAAAAATCCCCGGGGAAATCCGGGGATTTGAAATAATTGAATGAGCTGATTTTAAAATCTATAAGCTAAGCGTAAAGCAAACTGTCCGAAGGTTCCGTCTTTTGCCCATCCCTCATAACGTATACCGGCTTCAAAGCCGCCGTCAACAGTATACCCAACGCCGGGTGCATAAGCAAATGCTGTACCACCGCCGCTTTCAGTTGAAATGGCTGCACCTATTTGTGCTTCGCCAAAAAAGCCTGACCCGTCTTCCATAAAGTAATACTTTAGACCTGCCTTTAAAGGAACAAAACCATAAGATGATTTCGCGCCTAAGTCTGTAAATTCACTTTTAACCATGAAGGCTTCGTACCCTGCGGATAGAGTAGCATACAGATTTGTTGCCACAGGCGCTTCGTATTTAATCGAGCCGCCAAAGCCTGCATTGTAAATGTCACTTGAAGTACCGGTTGGGATTGCTGCGTCAACGCCAATGCTGAATTTTGCCGTTCCGCCAGATGACTGAGCAAAACAACTTACTGCCGTTCCGCCCAACACTGCTAATACTAATAGTAGTTTTTTCATGTTAATATGGGTTAATAGGTTTATAATAGTATCAAAAATATAAAATTTAATAATATGTCAATATAGGATAAATATATAATTCTGATTTTTTTTTATATAATTCAGCCACCCACACATAAATTATTTGTGTTAAAAAAGCCTGAATCCTACAGTAAAAACATAAATGGAGGTGCTTTTTGCCAATATTAAGGAGTTAGCAAGGCAAATAAAGTATTCAACCTGGTTAAAGGTGAGGTCTGTCAAGTTTAAAATACCTGTTTCATGTCCCGGTTATTAGCATGAAAAAAATACTAGTATCATTATTAATAGCTTATATTTATATAGGTATCGACATAAAAAGTAGTTCAGTGTCTATTAATAATATTTACTTTAAACCAAATCTATAGGCCACACGTACAGCAACCTGGCTCACTGTACCCCCGCTTTCAACACGGCCCTCATAGCTTAAACCAATATCTACCGTTCCCTTATGTTTACTGGAGGGCGCCGAAAAGCCAACAATGGGTGCATAAATAAAAGCACTCCTGGATGCGCTATAGTTACTATTGATATTGGTTGATATACCAACATCTCCCTCAAAATACCCTATCTTACTGAAATAATATTTAGTGCCGAACTCAACAGGTACATAAGTAGCATTGGCTAACAGCCCTGTATAATCAAATTTAACCAAAAAATCATTTATACCCGAAGTGATCACAAAGTTAAATGGAGAAGTCGATACAGGTATTTCGAGTTTAACAGAGGCTCCAATAACAGAGCCATAAACCCGGTTTGCCTGGCCGGTTGGCAAGCCAAATTCGCCGCCAATGCTAAGTTGATCCAACGGTTTTGTTTGCGCATGGCTGCTGAAAACGATTAAACTTAAAGCAAATAAAAATAGTAAAGTTTTACGCATAGCCGATAAGGTTATTTTTATTTAACAAACATATAGAAATATATTTATAACCTGTCGGCCTCTGTTAGTGATAAGCGTTGTAAGTTAACGTGGCTTTAACCTTATATTCTATCATCACAATTTATGATGACATTTAATGATTGGCCCCTGGCCTGAATATGTGGACACAAGGTGTGACCACATGGTGATTGTCTTTAGATGCGGTCACAGTTTGTGACCGCATCCTTGGGATATACAAAATATAAGTCGTAGTAAATCATTGTTATTATGCATTAGTCAGCGTTATAAAAATATTTTCCAGCGTTATTCCTTTGTTCTTATCCCGTAATCCGCTCAAAGTATCATCTGCTACAATTTTACCTTTATTAATGATGATCACATGGTCGCATACTGCTTCCACCTCCTGCATAATATGGGTGGATAAAATAACGGTTTTTGTTTTACCAAGGTCGAGGATCAACTGGCGGATGCCGATCAGTTGGTTCGGGTCGAGCCCGGAGGTCGGTTCGTCCAAAATCAAAACTTCGGGATTATGTAAAATTGCCTGTGCCAGGCCTACACGCTGCCGGTAACCTTTTGACAACTGCCCGATCTTTTTATGCTGCTCGGGGCCAAGCCCGGTTTGCTCTATAACTTCTGCAATTCGCTTTTGTGGTGATCCCATTTGATGTATCCCGGCAATAAATGCCATCGACTCCTTTACATACATATCAAGGTAAAGTGGGTTACTTTCGGGCAGGTAGCCTATACTTCGTTTTACCTCAAGCGGTTGTTTTTCAATATCATACCCGCATACTGATGCTTTGCCGTTTGTTTGGGGGATAAAGCAGGTAAGTATTCTCATGGTGGTTGATTTACCTGCTCCGTTTGGCCCTAAAAACCCCAATACGCCGGGTTTGGCACTAAAGCTGATGCTATCAACAGCTTTTTGGGCGCCGTAAACTTTTGTTAGTGATTCAACAAGGATACTCATATGCCAAAAGTAGTTGTTAGATGTGAGATGTTAGATGTGAGATGTGAGAAATTTTGGAATTCAGAATTTACAATTAAAGATCTCCGCAACGGGGGGAGATTTAGAGGGGGCTTTGTCACCCCAAAATCAAAGTGTTAATAACGTCAGGTTGGGGATAATTTAATTGTCATATTGTCAGGTAATCAATTGCGGCAAGCTATTTGAATAGTATATATTTGTAATACAAAAATTTAAAAAAATAAAATCATGGCTTTAGAAATAACTGATGCAAACTTTGACGAACTCGTCCTTAAATCTGATAAACCAGTACTTGTTGATTTTTGGGCAGAATGGTGCGGCCCCTGTAGGATGGTTGGCCCGGTAGTTGAAGAAATTGCAAAAGAATATGATGGCAAGGCGGTTGTGGGTAAGGTAAATGTTGATAACAACCCGGGTATATCAATGAAATTTGGTATCAGAAATATACCAGCTTTGTTATTCTTTAAAAACGGCGAAATTGTAGACAAACAAATAGGCGCCGTTCCAAAATCTGTTTTGGCTGATAAATTAAGCAAACAATTATAATTAAGGATTTCACCGATTATAAGTGATTTCACCGATTATTAATAGATTACACCGATCTCATGAATTATTTATTAATTTGTAAGATCGGTGTAATAGTTTTAGGGCAATCCGCGTTAGCTTAAGGTTGGAGTAATCAGCGCTTATCGGTGAAATCTTGAAACAAATAATCGGTGTAATCTATTAATAATCGGTGAAATCATTTATACAATGCAATTAAACGATGATCAGCAGGTACGACAATTAGCTAACCTTGAATTACTGGCCAGGCAGGTTGTTGAGGGTTTTATAACCGGTTTACATCAAAGCCCCTTTCATGGCTTTTCTGTTGAATTTGCTGAACACCGGCTATATAATAATGGCGAATCGGTAAAAAATATCGATTGGAAATTATTTGCCCGCACAGATAAACTCTTCGTAAAGCAATTTGAAGAAGAAACAAACCTTCGCTGTTATTTATTGCTGGATACGTCATCATCCATGAATTTCCCTCCGGAGGAGTCCGGAGTCCTTCGGACCGATAAGGGAATAAACAAGCTTCAATTTTCTATTTATGCAATAGCTTCGTTAATGTACCTGTTTAAAAAACAGCGGGATGCTTTTGGCCTGTGCCTTTTTTCGGATAAGATAGACTGGATAAGCCAGGTAAAATCTACCTCTACCCATTTATTTTATTTATATGCCGAGCTTGAAAAAGCATATAACCATCCCAAAGAGAATACTGCTACCGATATTACAGGCGTGTTGCACCATATTGCCGGGCAGGTACACCAGCGGTCGATGGTTATTATTTTTAGTGATATGCTGGAAAATAACATGAACCCCGAAAAATTGCAATCGTTATTTGCCGCCATTCAGCATTTAAAGTACAATAAACATGAGGTGGTAATTTTTAATGTGAACGATAAGCATAAAGAGCTTGACTTTGATTTTGATAACAGGCCCCATCATTTTATCGATATGGAAAGCGGCGAGCAGGTTAGGGTGCACCCAAACAAAATAAGAGGATCGTACCTTGCATCCCTTCAAAAATACCGGCACGAACTGGAATTGAAATGTGCCCAGTACCATATAGATATTGTGGATGCCTATATTGAAGACGGGTACCAAAACGTTTTAAAATCGTACCTCATTAAAAGAAATAAAATGGTGTGATGTGTTAGTGAATGGTTGATTAAGTTGGATTGGGTTAAAGCAATTTGATAACTGCAAGTAACCACTCACTTAATCAACCGAATCCAGCTTATTCAACCTAAAAAAAATTACCGCAATCAATTTTTATATATTACTGTTATCGAATAAACGCACTTCTTTTTTATGAGACTTTCCATTGAACGTAAGCCAGTAAGAATAAACCCCGACCCGAAACGTGTTATAGCCAGATTTTTTTTTAATGGGAACGACCGCGCCAAGGAGGTTATAAAAAGGGTGATGGATATTAGTGAAGACACTGCATTCGGTATAATTTCGCCACTGCTGCAGGAGTACTCTAAGCGGCACAGGAACATTACACGTGTACTGGACCGTAACTGCAATAAACTAAAGCCGCTTTTTAAGGACCTTAAAATTGAATACAAAAGTTTATCACTATACCGAAAGCTGCTCATAGGTTCATACTTTACGCATGAATATTCTGTTGAATCTGCTGCATTTTTTAATCCATCCATAGTTGAAGACCCCGACCAAACGGAATTGCAGGAAGGCAATAAAAGGATGATCATCAGCTTTAGGGCAGTAGGCGAGGGGCATATCTCATCAATTACTTTCCGTAGGGCATTAATTGACCAGAATAATAATATTACCGTTTTGCCTGCCGGGAATTATATCGATGAAGCCGAAATTGTTAGAAATGCGATCTACAACAAGAAACTGTTTTTTGAAAAAGCCGCAATTACCCAAATAAACGTCGATCTGCTAAAAGAACTTGAAGTAAAGCTCGACCCTCATTTCGAATATTCAAACCTGAGGAGGGTAATTATAGATTCGCAAAACCTGCAGGAAAGCAATATTAAGAAACTGGAGTATGATAAAGTACTTTGGCTTGCCGATTCGTATTACGAGATCGCTTTTTCGTATGATACTGATATTTCCGACCGGGTGATCTTCCCGATATCCGAATATGAACGCAAAGGGATAGAAGATGCAAGGTTTGTGCAGTTTAAAAAGGATGATGGCAGCAGTATTTATTATGCAACCTATACCGCTTACGATGGCGCATTGATAATGCCCAAACTTTTACAAACGAACGATTTTTATACCTTTAAAATGATGCCTTTGTATGGTGCGGGCGCTCAAAATAAAAATCTTGCATTGTTCCCACGAAAAATAAACGGCAAGTATGCCATGATATCGCGTATAGATGGCTGCAATAATTATATCATGTATTCGCATAAAATAAATATATGGGAAGAACCGATTATGCTGCAGCAGCCTAAGTTTACCTGGGAGTTTATACAAATAGGCAACTGCGGCTCACCCATTGAAACTGAAGACGGCTGGATAATTATAACCCATGGGGTAGGCCCAATGCGCAGGTACGTTCTTGGTGCCAGCCTGTTAAAACTTGATGATCCTACCATTGAAATAGGCCGGTTGAAAGAACCGCTTATAATCCCAAACAGCGATGAACGCGAAGGGTATGTGCCTAATGTGCTTTACTCATGCGGTTCCATTATTCATAATGGCAAACTCATTATTCCTTATGGTGTTTCCGATTCATCATCCGCATTCGCCGAGGTTGATTTGAGAGAACTGATTACCAAGCTGAGAGAAGATGAGGATTAGATAATTACACCTAACTTGCGAAACTTTAAATGTTAAAAAAGGGTGCTAATATTAAAAATTACTTTTGGGATACCAGTTGCGACAAACAAATACTGACAATATAATGTCACCATGAACAGACTTGCCTTTAACTATATTTGCTATATAAGAAATTTAAGACAGTGGCTTACCTCGGATGACAATTTGATGCTTGCGCAAGTATTCAAATGAGAGGGTGAAATTCTTGAATTTTCAATTTATTTGTTAATATACGTTAAAATGACTTTGTATTTTAAAAAAGTGCTTAACTTTAATAACTCAAATTTAAGAATTATATGCCACAGGAGCCTGAATCAAATCAAAAAATAACGGGGACTGAAATCCCGATTAAGTTCGACCCATTAAGTATTTTCTTAAATTTAAATAAACCAGCCTATTATGCAAACGGGCTGCAAGGTGGGTTAAGTCCTTCTGAATGTTATATTATTTTTTCACAAAATAACGTTCAAAAAGTTGCTATAACACTCCCACTTTCAACCATCATTAGTTTAAGGAAATTACTTGAAAAGATGGAAGTTGATTATGAAAGTACCTTTGGGGTTAAAATAAAAAGCACAGAAGAATTGGTCGAAGCCAGAAAAAAGAACAAAAATGGATAACAACGAATATATAGTACCCTTTTCTATTATAAAATCTTATACACAGGATTGGGATAATGAAATCGACTTAAAAATCCAAGCTCTTTATAATTTAAAAGATGGATGGGATTTTGGTGGTGGATTAGCACCAAGTAAGCAAGTTATTGAAAATTCGTTAATGCTATTTCATTATTTCGAAAAGCCTTATTTCGAATATGGCATTACACCCACTTCAACCGGTGGAGTAAAAATTACCTGTAAATTAGAAAATAACTTTTTAGATATAACCATAAACCTTGATTTAACAATTGACCTTACACATGAAATTGGAATAGGAGAAGATTATGACACGGTGTATGACCAAAGAGGGGTGGATTTGCTGGAAATTGAATCGCAAATAAATGAATTGATAAAAGAATGCCATATATCCGAGCGTTACACGTTAACAAATATAATTATCTAAAAGGTCGTTTTAATAGCGACTCGTTTCGAAATCATCAAGGCGGAATTTCAATAATAGACTTTGATTGTGCCGTTAAAGCAAGTAACTCAATTTGCAATCATTTAGCAAAATATTACAGTCACATATTGAGTGAGCCCGCTTTTTTTTGCATTTTTGATTTCGAAGAAATTGTTATTACATATCAGCAGGCGAACGAGGCCCCAATAATAATATCCCCATCTCAAAGTGACAAGGGGGATGAATGCCACTATAACATCATTAATTTTAAAGATAAATTGACAGATAAATTTTCAAAAGAAAAGTTTAAAACTCCAAACCTATATGTTTGTTGTGGGGACAATTATAGAGCTTTGACATCGATCGAATTTTCAAAGCTTGAGGAATTTGAATGCGCTTAAGTTGCTTTTATTGAGCTGCATATAAATTTACTATTATGTTCGCCCCAACTGATATACTTTTACATTAAAAATAGATATATTTTAATGTTTGTTGTTCCCGATTGACTAACTTCGATGTCAAAACAAGAGCTAACATTAAAAAAATACATTTTTTAATGTTAGCTTACTTAGCCAATATCCCCTCATAAAGCTTAAAATAATCCCCGACCATTTTATCGCTCGAAAATTGCGAAACTGCCCAATTATAACAATTCAGCCTGTTTATATTTTTAAGATGTTCAATTGCTTCCACCGCTTCCTCAACATTGTCAACAAGGAAGCCGGTTTTCTCATGTTTTATTAATTCGGGCATCGAGCCTTTGTTAAATGCTATTACCGGTGTTCCGCAAAGCATGGCTTCGGCCACGCTCATGCCAAAAGGTTCGTTAAAATTTATTGGGTGCAGTAACGCAGCAGCTTTCCTTAAAAGGCCATTCCGGCGTTCAGGGCCGGCAGGGCCGATGTATTCAATTTGTGCATTCAATTGCGGTGCTATTTTTTCTTTATAATAGCTTTCATCCTGTATAATTCCGGCTATAAGTAATTTTCTTTTACTTTTTTTAGCGATCTCAATTGCTTCAGCGGTTCCTTTGTCGGGATGTATCCTTCCAAAATATAAAAGGTAGTCTTCCGGCTCGTTATTGAATTCAAATTCATTTGTATTGAGGCCATTGTACACTGTAGCCAGGTAATTTAATTCGGGGCTGCGGTCGGCATTGCTTATGGATACGTAGTGGCCGATAGCATTATACTTCTTAAACACCGGGATGATTTTAGGCGACGAAAAACCATGTATGGTAGTAATAACCGGTGTTTTTATTAACCCCGAGTAGGTAAGGGGCAAAAAGTCAAAGTTATTATGGATGATGTCAAACTCAGGTGCTTTTTCCATAAGGTTGCTGATGTGCAGGCACTCCAGCACTTTTGCATCCTGGCTGCGATCTTCCTCATAACCCGCTTCACAAATTGCCGATAGTTTGCCCGCTGTTATAGAGTCGCCGGTGGCAAACAAAGTGACGTCAATCCCAAGCTTTATTAAACCTTCGGCTATGTTGGAGGCAACCTGTTCCCATGGCCCATAGTGCCTGGGGGGCGTACGCCAGGCAACCGGCGATAATACAGCTACTTTCATTTAGCAGGCGGCTGTGGTTTGCCTTGCAATTTTATTATACTCGTATTCAAGTTCAAACGCTTTTAAAACTGTTAAATGCGCAATCAGGTAAGCCAAAGTGCTTTCGGCGCCCTGGTTCCTGTTGATCCCTGTAGGTAATAAACCATCACAGCAACCTTTAGTTTCATGATCATACAGTGGTGCACGTAATGTATTTTCGCCCAGGAACCACTTGTAGCTTAAAAACATTTTTTCGATATACTGCGGCTTCCTGAATATTTTGTACGCCTGGAAATGCATCAGCACCATTGCCATCGTTTCAATAGCCTGCTGGTCAAAAGTGGGGAACGTTCCCCCGCGATAGTACCATCCATCGTTACCAACGGGGCTTAAATAGCCGTTTGATAATGTGAGTTTATCCAAAAAAGCCATTGTTTTTAAGGCCACCTGTTTCGCTTTTTCATTCCCTGTAACTTCACAGGAATGCAGCAAGGCCAATGGAAGTATGGCGTTATCATAAGTCATTTTTTCCTCAAACCATTGCCAGTCGTCCGATTGATTATTCTCGTAAGCATCAATTAATGGCTGGGTTAGTTCTGTTAATACGGTTACCATGCCCTCGTCGCCCGGCACAACATGCAGGTATTCGCTTATGCCGATTATAGTGTTTGCCATCCCTCTCAGGTGCGTTAGTTTCCTAAAATGCGGGAATGATTTGTTAAACAATTCCTGCGCAAATTCACGGTACGAATTACTTGCTGCGCAACCTATAAGGTAACCCAAAGCCCAAATAGTACGGCCAAATGAGTCTTCCGATCCAACTTCATCAAGGTACTCCCGGTTAAAGCTCAGAAAATTACGGAAGTTGCCATCATCCGTTTGCATATAATGAATGTAACTGAGATAGATTGGCAAAAGCTCAAATGCCTCCTTGCTTTTACTGCGTTGATGGGCCATCAATGCCATTATCAGCGCCCTGGCATTGTCATCAAGGCAGTAGCCTTCTTTCAAATTAGGGATACCAAATTTAGCATGTTGCACAATACCGGTATCGTCAGTTAAACGTAATACATGTGCCAGGCTAAATTTGGGCATTATTTCGGGATCGACAATGCTGTTTTTTAATATTTTGTCGCTAAAGTCATGTGTCGCACATGCTTCCTGGGCTACTTTTATAAATTCGCTCCCAATTACCGGCCAGCGCAAATGCAGGCCGTATTCATAGGCATTTTCTTTTAATTCATTTAGTGCGCGGTCATCGTCAAGCAATTCGTTAACGATGCAGGCCAGTGCTTCGGCGTTCTTAAAATCAAACAAACGGCCGCGGTTATCAGCCAGTAACTCTGTTGCATGCCAATATGGGGTTGATACAACTGCCGCTCCCGCGCCAACGGCATAAGATAAGGTGCCGCTTGTGATTTGGGCCTCATTTAAATAGGGTGTTAAATAAACCTCGGCTGCCGAAAGGTAATTAACCAGTTCCTCCTCTGATACAAACTTGTTAATGAAACTAAGATGTTTTGAAACATTCAGTTGCGTCGCCAGCGTTTTTAGATGGTCGCGATATTCCTCTCCTGAATTTTTTAGCACCCCAGGATGCGTGTTGCCCAATACCACATACATCACGTCCGGGTGTTTCTCCACTATTTTGGGCAAAGCCTTTATCACGGTTTCTAAACCCTTATTGCGGCTTATCAATCCGAAGGTTAATAATACCCGGTGATTTTTAAATGTGGTCAAGTTTTTTATTGGGTTGTTATCAGAAATATCTATATCAGGGACACCATGTTCAATTATTTGGATTTTTTCTGCGGGTACATCATAAATTTTGGTCAAAAACTCAACAGCCCTTTGGCTCATTACAATAATTTTTGAAGACTGTTCGGCAATTTCGCGGATAATAATACGCTGAACATAACTTGGATCCTTTAAAATAGTATGTAAAATAGAAATCAAAGGTTTTTCGAGCCGATTAAGCAAGGGGAGTATGTATATGCCGCTTTCGCCGCCGTATATCCCAAACTCATGTTCCATTATGCAAGTGTCGGCATCGCTGGTATTTATAAAATTGGCAGCACGTATATAATCTTTCTGATGGTTTTGGCGGATAACATATTTAACCTCTGAGGGATATTCATACTCCTGTATATTTTCCGAATCGTTTAATGCCACAACAAAACCATTATCAAGCAAAGCCTTTCTTTTTGGGAAATTTGCACTTATTGCGCGCATTAAATTTTGATTGAACGTTGCAATCCCGCATTCGCGTGGTGGATAGGTTGATATATATGCTATTTTCATACGTGTACGGAGATGTTTATATAAATAACGATTTTTTTAACTTATTGTTTAAGCGTTTGACTTAAAAAAAGTGCAGTAATGACCAAAAAAACTATGTTTTGGCCGTATATAAGGCCTTTTTATAGTATGATGTACCTTTTGCACAAACCATACCAACTTAATCAGCGAGATAATTTAAGGAATGTAATATTGTTAGGATGGGCGCATGATAACCCAAATTTGAGAAATAACGTTGAGGATAAGGCTCGCTTTGACTGTCCCGTGCTTAAGCCTGGTGATAATATACTATAGCCTCCATAATTACTTCGCAAGCTTTGTCAATTTCATCATGAGTGATGATAAGCGGCGGCGCAATACGCATGGCGTTGCTGCAATGCAAAAACCAATCGGTAATTACTTTATTTTCGATGCAGCGGTCTATTATTTTTTTGTTAAGATCGAAGCTTTCCAGTTCAATGGCGAGCATCAGCCCTTTGCCGCGTATTTCTTTTATTGCAGGATGGCTTAGGTTTTTTCTGAACTGTATTTCTTTCTCCTCAACATCCTTTATAAGCTTTTCATCAAGCAATACCTCAAGTGCGGCAAGCCCGGCAGCACAGCAAACAGGATGGCCCCCAAAAGTGGTTATATGCCCCAGTATAGGGTTTTCTTTTAAAGCTGACATGATATTGTTAGATGCTATAAAAGCACCTACAGGCATGCCGCCGCCCAGTGCTTTGGCCAACAAAAGTATATCTGGAACAATGTTAAAGTGTTCAAAAGCAAATAATTTGCCTGTGCGCCCAAATGCGGCCTGTATTTCATCCAGTATTAATAATGTGCCTGTCTCATCACATCTTTTGCGTAAAGCCTGCATATAGCCAACATCGGGTACCCTTATTCCGGCTTCGCCCTGTATGGTTTCAATAATAACACAGGCGGTTTGGTCATTTATCTTACCAAGGTCAGCCGGGTCATTAAACTTTATAAAATTAACACCAGGCAATAAAGGGCGATAAGCTTGTTTAAACTCCTCGTTGCCCATAACGCTTAACGCGCCGTGTGTGCTGCCATGGTATGAGTTATGACAAGCAATTACCTGGTGCCTGCCGGTAAAACGTTTGGCCAGCTTTAACGCACCTTCAACCGCCTCGGCGCCCGAATTGGTAAAATAAACCGATTGTAAACTGGCCGGCAATATGGAGATGAGTTTTTCGGCGAACTTTACCTGTGGGGTTTGCACATATTCGCCATACACCATCAGATGCATGTATTTGCCCAGCTGTTCTTTTATCGCATTGACTACATAAGGGTTGCTGTGGCCCAGGTTACTTACGCCGATGCCCGAAATAAGGTCGGTATAGGCCTTGCCCTCTTTGTCGTACATATAAACACCTTCGGCCCGCTCAAATTCAAGCAATAATGGGAAATTGGTGGTTTGGGCATTATTGGCCAAAAATAACTGTCGAAGTGTAGGCATATTGCAAAGGTAAGTCAAAAGTGCAAAGTTTAAATTTACCTTCTTTGATATTAGAAATTTGCAGTGGACAAGAATTTCTTACTTAAGACTTGCGACTTAGAACTTTGGACTTTTGAATTAATTCCCCGGCCTTACAGAGCGTTCGCTTAATTGCCTTAGTACTTCATCAGTAAACTCGCGTTCACTTTTATAAAGTTCGCTTACTTTTTCGGGGGGTAGTATCTTTAAAAACTCGTCGCGGTAATGTTTTTTTATTTCAACCAGCTGTTGTTCATAAGCTAATTCTTTATCTATCTGCACGGTACCGTTTGCTGAAGAATTTGAATTATTCTGGCGTTTCAAAATTCTAATTGCCGTTTGATCCTGTACATATTGCCTGTAAAGTGGCCAAAATGCTCTTGCTTCATCCTGGGTGAGTTTCAGCCTGAGGCCTATGTAACCTTCCTTAACAAGTTCTATTCTTCTGCCCGGGTTCGGAGCCCTGTTTACCGGTGCAAAACGCTGCCCGGGCATACGCACAGGCCCATATGGTGGTGGTGGTACCAGGACGCGCCTTTGCCCAAAGCTTTTGTAGCCAAAAGCCAGCACAAATAATATACAGAAAATAGGTTTGATCAACTTATTCATGATAGTATATTACTGGACGCTGTCAGCATAGTTTTGTAAAGCATTTTTCAAATCAGCATCATTAACAGTTGTGCCTTCTGATGCAACTGTTTGCTGGGTATCACCAGCGTCAACATTTAATTGCAGGTAGCTTTTTATTTCATCAACCGGAACATTCGACAACTGTTTATGTAAAAAAGAGTTGTTATGTTCATTAACAGGGTTGTTGGCAATCTCTGTTAAAAGTATCCCGCCGCCTAAAGCTACGGTAAAACAAGCAGCCGTTGCGTATTTAAATGCCGTTGAAGCAAACATCCTCCGTACAATCCCTTTACGGTTTGTATTGCCGGCATTAACAGTTTTATCTAAAATATTTTTATTAAGCGCATTAAAATAACCTTCCGGAACTGTAAACTGTTCAGCCGGTTCGCCTAATGCTTCTTCAACTAATATCCTGCTTTGTATTTGCTGCGCCAGGTTATCAAAATAACCTTCAGGCACTGTAAAATCACCGTCTTTATCCAGGGCCACTTCAATAGTTATCCGGCTTTGTATATTGCCGGCCAGTTCTTCGAAATAATTTTCAGGCACTGCAAAACCATCTAACGGTTTTTTATTTTTTAATTCATCTAAGTTTTTAGCTGATACAATACGGTCGCCCAGGTCATCAAAATAACCAGCAGGCACAGCAAACGGGTTCTCTGCGTTAACCTGTTTAAGTGACATATAATCATCCAGCCAATCTTTATTTTCCATATCGCTCTTCATATCCTAACTACTATAGATAAATTAATTGCCAAAAGGTTTAAATTTAATTTAATTAATCTTTCGATAATAAATGCGCCTCAATTTTTTTAACGGCCAGGTGAAACGAGGCTTTTAAAGCGCCTACGCTTGTTCCCAGTACCTGTGATATTTCCTCGTATTTCATATCGTCATAGTATTTCATATTAAACACAAGCTTTTGCTTTTCGGGCAATGTCAATAAAGCCTCCTGTAGTTTTCGTTGTATTGCGTCACCACTAAAATAAGCCGAATCGGCTAAAGTATCGGCTAATTCATAAGCTACATCATCCAATGAAACATTATTCTTTTGCTTTTTCTTATTCAAAAAAGTAATGCACTCGTTGGTAGCAATGCGGTACATCCAGGTATATAACTGTGCATCATTTCTGAAACCTGCCAGATTTTTCCACACTTTAATGAATACGTCCTGCACAAGATCGTCAGCGTCATCATGATCAATAACCATGCGTCGAATGTGCCAGTAAATTTTTTGCTGGTACTTTTTCAGCAGCAGGTTAAATGCCTCATTCCGGGTTTTCTCGTCCTGGAACTTGCTTAATATCTCCGCGTCATCAACCTCTATTGGCATGTATTAATATTTACTGTTTAAATATTTATTAATTGCTTGTACTACTTTGCTGGTTAAAAGTAGAATATCTTATATTAAATTCAACTATTTTTCATTGAATTTTGATAATAAGATATTACTGCAAAAGGTCAATCACCTGTTGCGAAGCATTTTGTGTATCAACCTTGCTAATTATTTTATCGATAACCCCGCCAGCGTTTATGATGAAAGTAGTGCGGGCGGTTCCCATATATTTTCTACCATACATGTTTTTTTCGACCCAAAGGCCATAAGCTTCCACAATGCTTTTATCGGTATCAGCTATTAATGTAAACGGCAGGCTGAATTTTTTTTCAAACTTTTTGTGGGATTTTTCATCATCGGTACTCACCCCAATAACCTCAAAGCCCTTGCTCAGCATTGATTGATAGTTATCCCTGAAACTGCAAGCTTCGGCAGTACAACCCGGGGTATCATCCTTAGGATAAAAATAAAGGATCACATTTTTCCCTTTAAAATCTGACAAAGAAACGGTTTTGCCATTCTGGTCTTTCGCTGTAAAATCCGGGGCTTTATCGCCTTCCTTAAGTGCTGTCATATCTATTTATAAAAATCCGCAGTAAAGTGCGAGCTATTATCTTTATTATCAGTAACCGTCAATTCAAATATATGCTTACCTGCTGCAATATCGTTATTAAAGGTATAACTTAGAACTTTAGTTTTAAAATCCCACTCCATTAAAACCCACTTGCCGTCAATTTTACCTGTATAGGTTTTAACGCCCGATAAATTATCGCCGACCCTTAAAAATATACCGCGCGACTTAACCAGGCTGATGCCATTTTTTATATTTAAAGGGATAATTCTTGGCGGAACAGTATCTATCTTAACATAAAAATCGCCAAAGCCACGGGCTTTTGCTTTTACAAAGCCATCTTCGTAAATACCGCCTTCACAGCTGCCATCCGTATTTACTATAACAGCTTTATCTGTAAATTTTCCTATAGTGCTATCGGGTTTTATCCAAAGGTCATAAACATCATGTATTGGGGTAAACCGATTATGAATTCGGTGGATGACCGAAAAAGTACCCGGCCGTTTGGGCAGCGTTGAGTATGTAAAATCAACATCATCATACAGGTTGCCGAGTGGTATAACTACCTTAACTTTATCATTGCTGAACTCGTTTGTTTTATCGTAATGAAATAATGTGCCGGATATTTTGGCGGGCCATGGATCAACCCGAACCGGACTTGATTTAATGTTTAAACTAAGCGTTGAGGTATTGCCCGCCACATCTTTAACCACATATTCAACATGATGTATGGCGTCATCGTTAAAGCTGATAATGCCGCGGTTTATCGATTGTGGGTAAAGCGATATTTTACTGCCCGGCAATATGAAGCATTTTTGCATCCAGCGGCGCGTTTTCAAAAATTCAGGATAATCGATATAAGCATTTATGGCATGCGTTTCATCAAATGCAAAACGTTCGACAGCAAAAGTGTATACCGTTTTGCCATCGAGCTTTAATTCCACTGAATAAATGCCGTTGTGGTTTGGCGATACGCTGGTCATATCATTTGTGGTAATGCCAAAACCAATTTGCCCGCTTAAATTTATAACGTGGGGTTTTAACAGGTGATAGTTTCCGCCAACGCCCGCGACAGGGAAAAACTGGCGGGGCGTTTTTTCACTGAAAGGATTCCCATCCAAATGGTATACCCCAACGGCGTATATCGTAGGCGGTATCTTATCAGGAATTGTTAACCCAAAGAGCTGCGGGTTTATGGTTTCTTCCGTTTGTGTGTCCCTGATTTCAAAGTGCAGGTGCGGCCCCTCGGATGCGCCCGCATTGCCCGACCATGCGATCACCTCGTCCTTACAGACGGGTATCATCGTTGGCGTAAGTTTAATGTCAACCTCGAAACTTTGCTGCTGGTATTGTGCGTCGCGCACTACTTTTTCCATTGCAGGGCTATAGCGTTCAATATGGCCGTAAACGGTTGTATAACCATTTGGATGGGTGATATAAATGGCATTTCCAAAACCGCCGAATTGCACACGCAAACGTGATACATAACCATCAAAAACGGCATGAACAGGGTACCCGGTGCGTGAATTGGTCTTAAAATCGAGCCCCGAATGAAAATGATTTGGCCTTAGTTCACCAAATGAGCCTGCGGTAGATGGCGGTAGATCGAGCGGGTACCGAAAGTAACCTTGAGGATATTGCCTGCTTTGAATATTTTGGGCAAATAAGTTAAAATACAGGAAACATGTAAAAAAGAGCGCACCGATAATTCTTTTACTCATATTAGCCCCAACGGTATCATGTGTTAAATGTTTTTATTGTTCCTACTGACTTCTTTTCTTTCGGACTTCCGGACTTTTCCGACTTTCGGACTAAAATCACTTAATATAAAAATCAAGCATTTTTTCGTCTTCAATATAGCCTTCCAGCCTGTCGCCAACGTTTACTTTGGATACGCCCTGTGGTGTACCGGTAAATATAAGGTCGCCTTTTTTCAGGGTGATATATTTGGAAACAAACGCGATTATATAATCAAACGAAAAAAGCATAAAGGAAGTGTTGCCGGTTTGCCTATTTTGGCTGTTAACATCAAGTTTAAAATTGAGGTTATGCAAATCGGCAAATTTTGTTTTGGGAACAAAATCGCTTACCGGCGCCGAATTATCAAAAGCTTTGGCCAGTTCCCATGGTAAGCCTTTTTCTTTATGCCTCGATTGAATATCGCGGGCGGTAAAATCAACTCCTAAAGCAATCTCGTCAAAGTAATTAGCAGCAAATTTCTCGCTGATGTGTTTGCCTTCTTTGCTGATCTTTATCACGATTTCAATTTCGTGATGAATGTCTTCCGAAAAATCAGGATGATAAAAGGGTTTATTATCTTTCAACAAAGCTGTATCCGGTTTCATGAATATAACCGGTACCCCTGGAACGGGGTTATTCAGCTCTTTGGCGTGTTCGGCATAATTACGGCCTATAGCAATTATTTTCATAGCGCCGAAATTAGCTATTTTGACTAAGATTTACGGGATTTTAGGATTATAGGATTGAATTTTAATGTAATGGATGATTTTTGTTAACGGATCATATACAAATCTTAACATCCTAAAATCTTAAAAATCACAGTCAAAAATTCCGAAATCGAAATTCCGCAATCCCAAATTACAAAACGGATATTCTTTTTATCACAGATTCTGTGCCGGCAATTATCCTTATGAAATAAAAACCGCGGGTTAATTTGCCATTGAGGGCATAGCTGAAACTTTGTTCGCCGGGCTCAACCCTTTGCGAAAACGGGGTGATGATCTCGTTGCCTAAAACATCAACAATTTTTATGGTAACGTTTGAGTAGCGCGAAAGGTCGTATTTAAGGTTGATCTGGTCAGTTACAGGGTTTGGATACACCTGCACATTATTTAATAATTTATCATCCGGCTTATAAACACTTACTTTTTGTGTGGATATAACGGCCGGTTTTAACGGCGGTAGTACCAGGTGCAAATTGTTTTTAAAATAACTTTTTGGTTGTTTGGGCTTTAGCAGGCGCAAATAGGTAGTATCTGATTGCGAATAGGCAAAGCTGTTGGTAAAGGCGAACCCCAGGCATAATGCTATTGCAATTACTGAAATGCGTGAATAACTATAAGTAAAAATTCGCCTCATCCTTTAATATTATTTACAAAAATATAAATAAAGCAGTCATCAATTTAAATACCGCGCATTTTATGATTCATTTTAACAAAATTTAACAAAATATGGTTTAGTAAGTTATAAATTTAGTTTGATAACACAATTATTAATATTTTAGGTTGATAATTGTACTTTTAAATATTGGCCAATACAAAAAACATAAAGTGTCAAATCATAAAGATATTAAAAAATTAACAGTCGCAGGGCTGCTTATCAGTTTAGGAATAATTTATGGTGATATTGGTACTTCGCCGCTTTATGTATTCAAAGCTATTGTTGGCTCCCAGCAAATTACAGAAACACTGGTTCTTGGGGGTGTATCCTGCATATTCTGGACACTTACGCTGCAAACCACATTGAAATATGTGGTTATTACATTACGTGCCGATAACAAAGGGGAAGGTGGCATATTCTCCTTGTTCTCGTTGGTGAGGCGACGGGCAAAGTGGTTAATTGTGCCCGCAGTTATTGGTGGTTGTGCGCTATTGGCCGACGGTATTATTACACCCCCCATATCTGTTTCTTCGGCTATTGAGGGTTTAGAATCTTATTATCCTCATTTGCACACCGTACCAATAGTTATTTCAATACTAACGGCGCTTTTTATTATACAGAAATTCGGCACATCATTAGTCGGAAAAGCTTTCGGCCCGATGATGTTCATCTGGTTTACCATGATGGGGGTGCTGGGTATAATATATATAGTGCAAATGCCTATGATAATTAAGGCTTTAAACCCTTATTATGCATACCTGATATTAAGCACAAATCCAAACGCATTTATCATTTTAGGCGCTGTATTTTTGTGTACTACAGGCGCCGAAGCACTTTACTCCGACCTGGGCCACTGCGGTCGAAAAAACATCCAGATAAGCTGGATATATGTAAAGACCAGCCTGGTACTCAATTATTTGGGGCAGGCGGTTTGGCTGTTACAACATAACGGCAAGGTGATGGACCTTAACCTGCATAATCCGTTTTATGAAATAATGCCCTCGTGGTTCCTGCTTTATGGTATTGGCATAGCAACGGTTGCCACTATTATAGCCAGCCAGGCGCTTATTTCAGGTTCCTTTACACTCATAGCAGAGGCTGTACGTTTAAATTTATGGCCAAAAGTAAGGATTAACTATCCTACCGATCAAAAAGGGCAATTGTATGTGCCCAGTGTTAACTGGTTGCTGTGGGCGGGGTGTGTAGGCGTTGTCTTACTTTTTAAGCATTCCGATCACATGGAAGCTGCTTATGGGTTAAGTATTACCATAGCCATGCTGATGACCACCCTCTTGGTTTCGAACTTTTTAAGGAGAAAAAAACTGCCCACCTATATAGTCACGATTTTTTTAGTGGTCTACTTATTTATCGAAGGGTCGTTTTTAGCTGGTAACCTTGTGAAATTTGTTCATGGCGGCTGGTTTACCTTATCGGTAGGCCTGGTTTTATTTACCATAATGTGGACATGGCATACTGCCCGTAAGATCAGGAACCGTTTTGTTAAGTTTATTGAGATTGAAGATTACTTCAGTATCATTAAGGAGTTGAGTGAGGATGAAACGGTACCTAAATATGCATCGCAACTGGTGTATTTAACAAGCGCGAATTTCGACTCCGAAATAGAATCAAAAATTATTTATTCCATCCTGCAAAAGCAACCCAAAAGGGCCGATGTTTACTGGCTGGTACACGTTGATGTTGTTGATGAACCCTATAAAAAAGAATATGAGGTGAATTTTTTGGTGCCAAATAAATTAATCCGTATTGATTTTAAGCTCGGATTCAGGGTTGAACAACAGATAAACCTGCTGTTTAGAAGGGTTGTTGAAGACCTTGTAAAAAAGGGCGAAGTAGATATTACCAGCACTTATAAATCATTAAACAGGCATAAAATTGTTGGTGATTTCAGGTTTGTAGTTATTGAAAAGGTGCTCTCACGATCTCACAACTTATCATTTTACGAAAGCTTTATAATGGCTTTTTACGTGTACCTTAAAAAAGTAAGCCTATCAGAAGAGCGTGGTTTTGGCCTCGACCTGAGTTTTGTTACTATTGAAAAAGTTCCCTTAATGCTTACGGCGCCCGAAACTGTCGAGATATATCGTGTGCGTTAGTAATAATATTAAACCAACATTAATTCAATATTCCTTCAGATTGTTGTTTTACTTTTATAGCAACAAGACTTACCCTCAATGTTAAGTTTGCGTTAAGTATTTGGAAACTGCGCAAACTGGGTCGTGCATAATTTGTTGTAAATAAAACATCAACCATTGAAAAAAATAATATTTGCCCTGTTTTGCCTGCTCGCATTTGAAGCAAATGCCCAGATTATTAAAGATACGACGAAGAAAAAACTTGGCGATACTATTAAGAAAGACCTTTTAACTGCACCAGATACGGTAAAAAAGCTGCATAGCAACCCTCGTTCCCTTATTGCGCCTGCTGTGTTGGTTGCTTATGGCGCTTCGTCTTTTTTTATTAAACCCGTACGCAATCTTGATTTTTATATCCATGGCAAGTACGAAAGATACACCCCGAATTTTAATACAAATGCAGAAAGTTATTTTCTTTTTGCACCAGTGGTAATAGTTTATGGTTTAAACATGGTTGGTATTGAAGGCAAAAACGTGTTTATTGACCGTACTGCGCTGTTAGGCCTGTCGGCCGGGATATTAGGCGTTACCGAATTAAGTTTAAAACATGTAACACATAGGTTGCGGCCTAACCTGGCTGATTACTACTCGTTTCCTTCGGGGCATACCGGCGCGGCTTTTCTCGCTGCCGAATTCTTAGCCCAGGAGTATTCAGAAAAATCGCCCGTTTATACCGTGATCGGTTATACGTTTGCTGTAACCACCGGTATTTTCCGGATGGCCAACCGCGATCATTGGTTTAGCGATGTTGTTGCCGGGGCAGGTTTCGGCATCCTGTCAACCAAGGCGGCATATTTAATATACCCATATATCCGCAACGCTTTAACGCATACCGACAAACAAGGCCGAAAGGCAATGGTGATGCCAACCTACCAGGACGGTGTGCCGGGGCTGGCATTTGCGATGCAGCTGTAGGGGAGTTGTTGGAATGTTGTAAGGTTGAAAAGTTGTAAGGTTACTTGTAGCTTCGTTTGGTTTTTTCAGGCTTTCGACCACAAAAACAACATTGCAACCTTTCAACTTTCCAACATTCAAACAACATCCTACTTATACCTTATCTTGTATATCAAAATGATACTGGCAAAAATAAGCGTGATGGCATTAGCTATGGCTACCGGCCAGCTCGACGACATGATGCCGTATAACAGCCAAAAGAAAGTACCAGCGGTAAAAATAGCGTACATGGACAGGGAAATTCCCGATGTATCTTTTGTCTGGATGGTTTTGAGAGCCTGTGGCAAAAATGATACCGTAGTACCGAATGCAGCCACATAGCCGATTATATCAGTTAATTTCATAGATTCATTAGTATCGCTACCCCATTTATTAAATACATTAAAAATTGTTCTTATAAAATCAAATACCAGGGAGCGACATTCATTGCCTATCTGAATTAAATCATTGCAAGGCCTCTTTACCGAGTTTACTGTGTTTATTGCTGTAATTAAAATAAACAATAAGCCCAATAATAAGCCATATTATAAAACGCAACCAGTTAGTAGTCCCTAACTCAGTCATTAAATAAAAGCACGATATTAATCCAAGCACTGGAATTAACGAATAGTTTTTCACAAAACCTGCAATGGTAATACCTAAAACCAGGATAGTAAATGCAAAATATGGCAACCTTTCCCTCATCACTTCCCATTTTGTCAGATTTGGCTGACTACTATCAATCATCCCAAAAAAGTTTTTGAAGAAATCGGGAAATTGTATTTGTGTAAAAACAATTGCGGCAATTAATATTATAGGGACAATATACTTACTGTTTATATAAGGTACCCGAAACCTGCCGACATGTTTTTCGGTCCGTGGAAGCATCAATATTCCGCCACAAACTAATACAAAAGCAAATAAAGTTCCTATACTGCATAAATCTGTCACCAACGCCGAATCAAGAAATAATGAGGGTATTCCAACGACCAATCCTGTAATGATTGTAGCAAAGGATGGCGTATGAAATTTTGGATGAAGTTTTGAAAATCTTGGAGGTAATAAGCCATCACGGCTCATGCTCATCCAGATGCGAGGTTGCCCGATCTGAAACACCAGCAACACAGAAGTGGTAGCAACAACTGCACTTAGGGCGATAATACCACCCAGTATATTCAAACCTCTTTCGTTAAATGCACGTGCCAAAAAATCACTTGTATTTAGCTTCGAATAATTGACCATGCCGGTTAGCACAAGCGCAATTAAAATATACAGTATTGTACAAATGATTAGCGAATAAAACATCCCCCTGGGCAAATCTCTTTGAGGGTTTTTACATTCCTCTGCAGTTGTTGAAATTGCATCGAAACCGATGTAGGCGAAAAATACAGCCGAAACACCTTTCATTACACCGGCAAATTTATTAGGTAAAAATGGAACCCAATTTGCAGGGTTTACATAATAAAAGCCTATCGCTATCACCGCAACTACCACCAATAGTTTAAACAGTACCATCATGTTACTGGCCTGCCGGGATTCCTTTATCCCGATATACACCAGGTAGGTGATAAAAACTGTAATTGCCAGGGCTGGCAAATTTAAAATAAATGGAATTGAGCCAATGTGCGGCGCATTGATCCATGTGTTGTGCAAATCCAAAAAATCGGCTGCACCAACTGTATCATGGCCTGCAATTTTTTCCAAATATTGAGTATTTCCGTTCTTTGCTTCAAAAAAACTTGTGCTCAGGAACTCGGGAATATGCAAACCGATATTATGCAAAAAACTTGTCAGGTTACCCGACCAGGAAATAGCAACGGTAATATTTCCAACTGCATATTCCATCACCAGGTCCCATCCGATAATCCATGCTATAATCTCACCAAATGCGGCATATGAATAGGTATAAGCACTTCCTGACATCGGAATTCGCGAGGCAAATTCAGCATAGCAAAGTGCAGAAAAAGCACAGGCTACTGCGCATATCATAAACAAAAATATCACTCCGGGGCCGCCGTCAAAACATGCTTTTCCAACTGTACTAAATATGCCTGCACCAATAATAGCTGCAATCCCCAGCGCTGTAAGGTCGCGTACCCCTAACACTTTATTTAATGAAACCCCGTGACCATCATCCAAGCCGGCTTTTGTATCCTCAACTATCTTTTCTATTGACTTTTTTCGGAATATATTTTTTGCCATCTAATTTATCTATACATAAAACCAAACATAGCCATTTTTTTTAATTCAATAACTATATGCTTATTTTGCGCCATGAATATCAGCATAAAAGATGTTTTACAACGGATAAGGCCGTTTATTTTCCTTTACCTTATATTATTGTGCTGTTGCCTGGTGATCAAGATCCTGTATACAAAGGATGAGATTTATTTTGCTGTTAATGCCCGGAACACGCCATTTCTTGACAGCATTGAACCTTATATTACAGATTTGGGCAACGGCTGGACTATCGTAGTGCTGGCCGCATTACTAACTTTGTACAGCTACCGGGTTGCATTTTTAACCATTACCACTTTCCTGGTAACGTCCCTTGCGGTACAAATAGTAAAGTTTATTTTCGATGCACCAAGACCAAAACTTTACTTTAAAGATCAGATCAGCAAGCTGCATTTTGCAAAAGGGGTCGATATTTTAAGTACGCATAGTTTCCCCTCGGGCCACACGTTAACAGCCTTTGCAACAGGTGTTTTGATCACTTACCTGGTGAAAAACAAAAGATGGGCCGGCATACTTGTATTTTACGGGGTGATGGTAGGTTTTTCGCGCATGTACCTGAGCGAACATTTTTTTGAAGATGTTATTGGCGGTTCAATTTTAGGTGTTTTCCTAACCATAATCTGGATTCGGTGGATTGATAGCAGGAAGTTTATAAATACACCCGGATGGAACAGCGGACTTTTAAGTCCAAAGTCGTAAGTCTTTAGTCTAAAGTCAAAAAAATCAGGCTTAAATCAAGTTCAAAGTCATAGGTCTATGGTCTAAAGTCAAAAGTTCAGAAAATACAGACTTAAGACTTTAGACTACCGACTTAAGACTTAGCTTACTGCTACTTTTTTTTTCCTCGCAATCATAACTATCACCAGTATTATAACCAGGGCTGCCCCGCCAAAAATTTCAATTTTATTCACGGTCGACATGCCTGTTGCATTGGATAAATACTGGTCGTTCCGCTGCAATTCCGGGGAAAGGCGGATGGAGGAAATATAGGCCTTGTACTCATCCTTTATAAGGTCTTTCCTGATTTCGGGGTACACATATTCAAATGTATAAGTTGCATTTTGAGTGTACAGTAACACGAAGTTACGGTACTGTACATCGCCGCTGCCATTATCGGTTTTTAATACAAATGTTTTGGCTTTTAGTGCGCCGATAGTGGTATCGCGCAAATTTTCTACACCGCTCCCGGCCGATTCGCCCTGAATGCCCTTGATATAGGTTTTTAAAACTTTGTTAAGGTCCTTTTCCTTTTTTAAGGGTGTATTGTTTTTCGCATTTGGCTCCAATAAAACTACCATGTAGCCATATAAAGCATTGGCCGAATATATAGTACGGTCGGTAGTATCCTTTTTTTGGTAAGCTGCTGGTAATGAAATGGTAACCAGGCTATCGATTTTAACTGGTTTGTTAAGCTGGCAGAACCCTGATATTGCCATGAACATAAGGGTTAAACTTAAAAATATTTTCTTCATAATATGTTAAACCCACGAAGCCCGAAATGGTTTAGATTTTGAGTTTATAACAGATATTATGTGATGCTATTATGACATATAAGTTAGTATTACAAGCAGTTAACTGGGAATAATAAAAATGACTAAGGGGCGAAAAAAGTAGCCTTGTAGTGCACGGTCGTGGTAAATAGGCGGAAATATTTTTCAATTAAATATCCTGGACCTTATTTCATGAACAGAAATTTTATATATTGGATGTGGAATTAACGGCTTTAAAAAATAGCGCCTGCCGTCAATAATTTTTACACCTTAACACCATATTTGTGATCAGAACCCAATTGCTTTTCCGCAAACTTACATTTTCAATTATTGTCTCGCTTTTTAGTTTAACAGCTTTTTCGCAGCAATCAGATTACAGCCTTTTATGGCGAATCAGCGGGAATGGTCTTAGCAAACCCTCATACCTTTTTGGTACTATGCATGTTAAAGATAAGCGTGTTTTTAATTTCAGTGATTCGGTGATGCTGGCTTTACAAAGCTGTTCGCGTTTTGCATTGGAGGTTCATCCGGATACCGTGATCAGTAAAATGTTTGCCATACTGCAAAACAATGATTCCCTGCGCACTATTGATAAGCTGCTCGATTCAAATCAATATAAAAAATTAGCCAAAAAATTTAAAGAAAAAAATGGCTATACAATGGGAAAAACAGATCCAATTTTATTGGAATCGTTAATGGAGCCGGATGAAGATAAACCCGATGACAAAGTTTCTTTTATTGATGTTTATCTATATGGGATAGCCCGCACTATGAATAAAAATATTTTTGGTTTGGAGGATGCCTCGGCACAATTCGATGAATATTTTGGATCAGGCGATGCCATAAAAGAAAGATTACTTGACCTGCTTGATGATGACATTGCCGCAAGCAAAGATGAAGGCCGGGAGGAGATGGTAAAAATTTACAGTACAGGTAATTTAGATGCTATTTATAAATACGCACAGGAAAGCGGTATGTTGGATACTGTAATTACCGCCCGCAATAAGGTGATGGCCAGCAGTATGATAAAATACATGACAAACGAATCACTTTTTACCGCCGTAGGTGCGGCGCATTTGCCCGGTCCTGATGGCGTAATTGCATTGCTTAGAAAAGCCGGATACCAGGTAGATAAGGTAAAAGCATCGTTTACGGGCATTGCGGCTACCTACCATATTGACTTTTTAAAAATGAACTGGCCCGAATATCGCGATGACAATAAAGGCTATTCCATAAATTTCCCGGGTACCCCAATTAAAAATGAGCTCAACGGCGCCCGGAATATTATTTACCCGGATATGGCGAATGATATTTATTATGGGCTATACGCGATCCCGAAAGGTTCGGCCGATGAACCTGCAAACAGGGAAACGGTTATTGCCAATACCATTGATTTTTTAAGCAAAAACAAAAATAATAGTATCCTCAGCAAAAAAACTTTTTTATATAACAAGGTACCCTGTACCGAATTGCTGATAAAAACCAATACAGGTTATATGCGCCTGCGCCTGGTACTTGCAAATAATTTGCTGTATTACTATTATGTAGGGTCGAAGCATAACCATCTTGATCAGCCTTATGCAAGCAAATTTTTTAACTCCTTTAACTATTTTCTGATCCCGCAAAAACCAGCGGCGCCATGGCTGGATTATTCAAATGCTAATGGTGCGTTTGCTGTAAAATTTCCTGAAGAACCCAAAGTGATGAGCAAGGAAATACCTTCAAAAATTCAGGATGAACAGGTGAGTTTTACCATTAACATGTATTTAAGCACCGATTCGCTTACTGGGAAAACATACCTGGTTAGATATAATGACTATCCTGCCGGAACTTTTCTTAGTAATAAGGATGTGCTGTTTAGCAGTTTGATAGATGAGTTTAAGGGCAAAGGAAAAATTTTGGCCGGGCCTGTTAAAATATGGATGAGCGGCTATGAAGGCCGCGAGGTAAAGGCTTTATTGACCGGCAATGTTAACGCTATAATAAGATTATATGTAAGAGGGAATAGGGTTTATATGTTAATAAAAGCGGTGGCCGGTGACTTGAAAAGCGATGATCCGAAGGATATCTTTTTTAGCTCCTTCCACTTTTCGCCTTATGCCGAACCTCAGTATTATACCTATCAGCCTGAAGGGCAAAACTTTAAGGTGCAAATGGTTTCGAAGCCAAAAGTTAAGCCCGATAGTTCAAAAAGCTACGAGAGTTATCTCAACCACACTATAGTTTGTTTTTCAACTAACCCGGCATCTGGTGGCCTTTTTGATCTTGAATATTCAAAGATCAGCCCGTATTACAGGATAGAACACGTTGATTCGCTCTATAAAAAAATGACTGATCTTTTGGCAGATTACCGGGATTCGTTAATAAAAGTTGATACAATAACCGTTGGCGGCATACAGGGCCGCGAATTATTAACGATTAGAAAAGAAACAAATGTTAAAAAACGCGCCCGCATATTGATTGATGGTGACAACTTTTTCTACTTATCAGCGCATGTTGATAGTACTGAACTTTTTGATAAAACAAGTGCAACCTTCTTTAATTCGCTAACATTAACGCACCCCTCACAAAAAACAGACCTGGCCTCGTCCAAAGCCGAGAAAATTTGCCGTGACCTTCAATCCAGCGACACGCTTGTTTACAAAAGTGCGCTCGGGGCCATCTCTTATTATAAATTCACAACCGGTGAACTGCATTATATTTATGCAGCACTTAACAAAAGCTATACCGACGATACATCAAAACTGGGCGCCCGGTACACGCTCATAAAAAAACTTAAAACCGTAAACAATGATTCAACCATTACCGTTTTGGCTGGCTTGTACCCCAGCTTAAGCGGGGACGATGCTTTGAAGGCCGGTATTTTAAATACCATGCCCTTTATAAATAAAAAAACCGGGTATGACATATATATGAAGCTGTTTATTACAGACCCTCCGGTTAAAGTAAAAGAAGCCGCCGAAATATTTACCCCGCTGGAAGACTCGGTTGAGTTTGCTGCCGTAAACTTTGAAAAGTATGCCCCCTTTATTAAATATGACAATTACCGCAGCAATATTTTAAGGATAGCCAAAAACATTGCCAACGAAAAAAATGACACTTGTTTTAAAGTTATAAACGATAATTATTTAAAAATAATGGCGTATGCACAAGCTGATATAGATAACTATATAGCCATAAAAGACAGCACCGATAACGCTTATAGTTCGTCAACTTACAGCTATATGCAGCTGATGAGCAAAATGAAATTTACTGAATTGAATGATAAACTGACAAAGAGATATCTTGAAAAAGATCCGAATGGATTGTATGCATCTGACGCGATAGTAGCACGCATTAATAACCATTTACCTAACAATCAATTGCTGGTTAACAAGTATTTGGATAGTATTGGAACAAGGTACGATTTGATGGAAGCGTATAATAACCAGCAGCAGTTGGCTAAGGTACCGCTAAAGTACCGCAAGCAGGATGAATACGCAAAGCTATGCCTTTATCAATATATTTCGTCCGATGACTACGGCAGCCCGACAAAGATCACCCTGCTCGGCAGTATCCTGAAAAACGGATCGGTTTACTGGGTATTTAAATATTTACTTCCTGACAAAGAAGAAACAAAACATTTAATAGGTATATGCGGTCCGTATAAAGCAGGGGCAACCAGGTTGAATTTTAAAAAATATTATGCCTATACCGGGTATGATATTTTGAAAACTAACTGGCGTTTACAGGGAACAAAATTAATAAAACCGCTGATAGATGCTTACAAAGTTGAAAAATAAGTAAGCCAAATTGTTTGACACCGTGAACGCAGTAAAAAGCATCCGCGGTGTCAAATATTTGTAAACAGCTTACAGCTTATCCATCTCTCCCTTAACAAATTCCGCCAGTTCTTTTACATAAGCGGCGCTGAAATCAAATTTAATACCTGCTGTTTCGTAAATTTCTTTGATGGTTTTGGTATAGCCGAGCTTTAGGGCGTTAAGGTATTGCTGCAAGCCTTTTTCGGGGTTTTCTTTATAGTTTTTCCAAACGGCTATGGCGCCAAGCTGTGCCATGCCATATTCTATATAATAAAAAGGCACCTCGAAAATGTGAAGTTGTTTTTGCCATAAATTTGCTTCTGCTTCCGGGTGTTCGCTCCAGTCGACAAAGCCTGCGCCGAATGGCTCGTATATTTCTATCCATGCAGCGGTACGGTCGGCATCGGTATGATCAGGGTTGGTATATATCCAGTGCTGAAACTGGTCGACCACGGCTACCCAGGGCAGGGTTTTCAACACATCAAAAAGCTGGTCGCGTTTGGCGCGTTTTAAATCCTCCTCGTTATCAAAGTACACGTCCCAGTTATCCATCGATATTAATTCCATCGACATGGATGCCAGCTCAGCTACTTCCGAAGGGCAATGTTTAAAATCATTTAACTCCAGGTCGGCAGTAAGGAAAGTATGCACCGCGTGGCCACCTTCGTGCACCATGGTAGTAAGATCACGAAAAGTATTTGCGGAATTCATAAAAATAAATGGCGCACCGGTTTCTGATAGTGGATAATTGTATCCGCCCGGGGCTTTGCCTTTGCGGCTTTCCACATCAAACAGGCTGTTATCTTTCATAATCTCCAGCCGCTCGCCCAAATACGAATTGATATTTGTAAAGCATTGGATGGATTTTTCAATCAGTTCAGCCCCGCTGTTAAATGGTTTTAATGCAGGCTTGCCCGATATGTCCACATCCATATCCCATGGCCTCAATGTGCCCACATCAAGGGCCACCTTGCGTTTCTTTGCCTGCTCGCGCAGTAAGGGTACTATTTCTTTTTCAATCGCTTCATGAAAAGCATAGCAATCCTGCGGGGTATAATCAAAACGCCCCAACGCCTGGAACATATAATCCCTGAAGTTTTCAAATTCGGCATTGATGGCTACTTTATGCCTCAGCACACGCAGGTGATCAAAAAGCTGATCCAATTGGTCTTTGTCCTGCAAACGGCGCGCGGTAATCTTTTCCCAAACCTCCTGGCGCTTGCTGCGGTCGGTATCCTTTAAAAATACTGAGGCTTGCTCCAAAGTAAACTCCTTATCGCCTATATGTACCGACATGGAGCCGGTGATTGACTGATATTTTTGCTGCTCAACCTGTATCTCGGTTTGAATAGGTATATTTTCTTCCCTAAACAACTCAAGCGCTTTTTTTACGCCGCGCAGGTAGATGAAATATTTTTTATGATCAAGTTTATCCACCCATTTGCTGTCAACCAGTTTCTTGTTCAGTTCATTACCGAAGGGGGCAATTTTGGGTTCAATCTCCGTAGCAAAATATTGAAAATTTTGCAGCAGCTGTTCATTGGTGGTATCACAAGTCATGCGGATATACCGCCAGGCAAAATCTTCCTCCAGGGCAGCTTCCAGTTCGCTCCGGTCGTGCAGCCACTTTTCCAGTTCCTGTACAGAATTTACCGGACGTTCAACTAATTCTTTATAAAGCGGTTCCAGGTTTTCCCATTTAATTTCGAGGGTAGCAGGGATGTATGTTCTTGTTTTTTTGTGGATCATGGTGTGTTGATTTGTCCCGATAGCTATCGGGATACAAATGTGCGAATTTAGCACGAAAGTCCGCAAACGAAGAAGCCTAAAAGCACTGTAAAGATTTACGAAGTTTTTAAAACTTCGTAAATCTAACTGGATTCGGACCACTTCTTATACACCGTTTCCGACATCAGCTTTATCCCTTCCTCATAACTGGTTGGCTTAAAATTAAAGGCTTTTTCAAATTTCGAGGAGTCGAAAATGTAGTCATGGTTATATTGATAATACATTTCTACAGTACTCATTACAACTTTATTAAACAAACCATAAGCCCATAGCAGGAATTTATTGATAGCAAAGTAACCAGGTTTAACCTTATAAATCCGGGCTGCAATTTCAATAAACTGTTTCCCATGCAATGCAGGTGCTGTTGGCATATGCCATATTTGGTTATCACTTTCTGGATGCTGGCCAAGCAGGTACATTGCTTTTCCCATGTCGGGGATATAACTGAAGTTATGCAGTTTTTTGGGGTTGCCAAGCCATTGTGCGGTTTTCCCTTTCGCATAATTATCAAGCACCATCATGTCAAAAAAGCTGTTTTTGTTTTCGGTGCCATAAAAATCAGCAGCGCGGGCAATGCTGGCATTAATGTTCCCTGCCTTTACTTCATCCATAAGCATGGTTGCTATTCCGGCGCGTACTTTGCCTTTTTCGCTGCATGGGTTGTATGGCGTGTTTTCGGTCATCGGGCCATCAACTAAACCATACATATAAACGTTGTCAAAAAATATTAGCCTGGCTTTTGTGGCCTTAGTCACATTTATTATGTTTTGCATAATTACAGGCCATTGCGCTTTCCATATATTTTTGTCATAAACCAGCCCGGCGCAAACATAAATTACTGTCGAGCCCTTTACCGCTTCCAGCACTTCGGCATAGTTTAACAGGTCGGCTTTTCGCCAGGTTATGTTTTTATCTTCGCTAACAATTGGTTTGCGGCTAACCAGGCGTATAGTCTGGTTATTGTTTGATAGTTCGCGGGTTAGCGCATTTGCTACGGCCCCGCCGGCCCCTAATATTGTGTGCATGATTTTTTCGTTTTTGTTTAAGACAAAGGTATAGCATCCCTGTGAGCCAAAACGTTAACAAAAGATAACGAATTGGAGAGAATGCGGAATGCGGAATGTCGAATGCGGAATGATTTGAATTTGAGGAATTTCAAAGATTACAAATCTGAGGGAATGCGAAATGCGGAAGGTCGATTGCGGAATAGTTTGAATTTGAGGAGTTTTAGCTATAAGGCTCCGGATATGCTTGAATTCAATGTAAATACTTCCGAAATCGACATTCCGCATTCCGAAATCAACATAAATCGTAAATCTAAAATCGTAACTCGTAAATCATTTGGCTACTCTCAATATCCTTCTTCTTATCCGCGAAAGCGAAACGGGGGTGATGCCTAAAAAATGGGCGATGTAATGCTGGGGCATGCGTTGTAAAATGTCGCGACCGGTGGTTAGCAGATCAAGGTAGCGTTCTTCGGGAGTTTTGGTGATGAAGGACGCCATTCTGTCGTCATAACAAATGAGGTAATATTCGGCAACCAGCCTGCCGAAACGTTCCATTTTATATCCAAGCATGGGATGGGCGAGCATGGTTTGCAGGTCATTATAACTAACGGTGATAAGGAAGCTATCCTCAAGCGCCTGGATATAATTGAAGCCGGGCTGCCTGGTTAAAAAGCTTTTGTACGAACTTACCAGTTCATTCTCAAAACTAAAATAGTTTGTAATTTCTTCACCGTCTTTAACATAATAATAACGTACCGATCCTTTTACAACAAAGCCAAACTCGTTGCAAACTGCCCCCTGTTCGGCAAAATGCTTTTTCTTTTTAAGCATCCTAAAACCTAAATGATCCTTAAAAACAGCCCATTCTGCATCATCAAAAACAATGAATTGGGTTAGGTATTCCCTGAAAACTGTTAAAGCATTTAGCGTGTCCATGGCTATATTTCGGATTTCGGATTTTCGATTTCGGATTTATGATAGGAAAGACCTAAACATGAATACCAAATACTGACCCATGAGTTGTAATAAATCTGTCTAACAAAAAGAAAACGGCAAAAACTACACTGGCGATGCCGTTGGTGGTCATAAAGGCAAAGTTTACGCGGCTAAGGTCGTTGGGTTTTACAAGCAGGTGCTGGTAAATGAGCATTACGCAGAAAAATACAATCCCCAAATAATAAAGAATGCCCACCTGGGTAAAAAATACCGGCATCACCACAAAAGCAGCCGAAAGTACGTGTAAAAAGGTGGATAACCTTAGTGCATTTACCTTACCAAGATAAGCAGGGATAGAATGGAGGTTTTCGTTACGGTCGAAATCTTCATCCTGTAAAGCGTAAATAATATCAAAGCCGCTTACCCAGCATAATACTGCGAATGAAAAAAACAAAGGCGTTAAAGCAAAAGCTCCGGTTACTACTAAATAAGCGCCAATTGGCGCTAAGGACAAACCCAAGCCCAATACGAGATGACAAAGCGCCGTAAACCTTTTGGTAGCGCTATAGCCCAATACCACCAGCAAAGCCACCGGCGAAAGATAAAAGCATAACCTGTTAATAAACCAGGTGGTAGCAATAAATAAAAGGCAATTAATAATGGTAAAAGTTAAGGCTGACGCCGGACTTATCCTGCCGGAAGGGATATCGCGCTGTTTTGTACGAGGGTTTTTTGCATCAACGTCCTTGTCGAGGTAGCGGTTAAATGCCATTGCCGAGTTTCGTGCAAACACCATGCATAAAACCATCATCACCAGTTTTGGCCACTCAAACTGGTAGTTGGTTGTAGTTACTGCCAAAAAGAAGCCGATAAAGGCAAATGGCATCGCAAATATGGTATGGGTGAACGTAACTAACGACAGGTATTTTTTCATGTTGAATTAATAACGAATATCGAATTTTGAATATCCAATGTCGAAGTTAGAACAATAATAATACTTCGGCGTTCAAAATTCAACATTCGATATTCAAAATTCAAAAAATATTACCATTTAGCCCTTAAATACTGATCGGGCCATTTTACTTCATATCCCAGTTCATGTGCCGCCCTCAGCGGGAAATAGGGATCGCGTAATAGCTCGCGGGCAATGAAAATCAAATCGGCCTGTCCATTTTGGATTATCGCATCTGCCTGTTCTGCTTCTGTTATAAGTCCAACTGCGCCGGTGAGAATACCGCTTTCCTTTTTCACTTTTTCGGCGAACTCAACCTGGTAGCCCGGTTTAAGCGGAATCTTCGCTGTGGCAACGTTGCCACCTGAAGAACAATCAATCAAATCGACACCTTTGTTGATCAATACTTTGCCCAAAGCTGCTGAATCATCGGCGGTCCAGCCACCTTCGGTCCACTCGTTTGCCGAAATGCGGACAAAAAACGGGTTTTCAGCCGGCCAAACTTCCTGAATACTTTCAATGATCTCCAACAATAAGCGGATCCGGTTTTCAAACGAACCGCCATACTCATCCGTCCGCTGGTTACTTAAGGGCGATAAAAATTCGTTTATCAGGTAACCATGTGCCGCATGAATCTCTATTACATCGAAACCAGCCTTAAGCGTACGCAAGGCCGCGGCCTTAAAATCGGCTTTTACTTTTTCGATGCCGGTTTTGTCCAAAGCAATTGGCGCTTCCTCTGCTTCAATAAATGGAATTGCACTTGGCGCAACAGCTTTCCAGCCGTTTGGGTTGTCAGATGGAATTTGCTTGCCCCGATCCATCATCATTCCGTAAAAATCAGGATGTACGATAAAAGGTGACAGGTTATCTCCCATCTTTGCCAAAAAAACATCATGCCACATCTATTTTCTCCTATAAAAATAAAAAATATCGAATTTAAAAACCGGTTAGTGGTTTCGCCTATGTGCGAATACTCCAGCGAAGATGGTTTCGCTAACGACTGGCACCTGGTGCATTTAGGCAGCCGGGCTGTTGGTGGCGCCTCGTTAGTATTTACCGAGGCAATTGCCGTATCGTCCGAAGGACGGATT
>JABDCF010000015.1:0-52925 GCA_013288235.1 Bacteroidota bacterium
GGTACATAATACTGCGGTGTTCAAAGCTAGCTACGATCAGGATACGTGGAATGTTCTTGACCCTGTATTTGACCCGAAGTTAGCCGTATGTGAATAATAAATATTTATTGGCTGCGGTCGAAAATCACAAGGTTAGTTAAAAGTTGGCGTTGATCACTACTATTTCCCCTGTTGCTGCGTTTACACGGACAAGTTCCCGGTGGTTAGCATATTGGTGGACAAACATATTTTTGTAATTACCGTGGTGGTAAATATTATAAAAACCAGCCTTAAGATTTTCAGCCTCCACCTTTTCAATTACCGGCCGCAAGCGGTCTTCCATTTCCTTTAAAGTACACTCAAAGATCGGTTTATAGGGTTCTGTTTCCATACATATTATTATACGCTAATTTACAAAAATGTTATTGCCAAATTTAGATTACTTGATTTTTGACTTCCAGGTTTCGCAAGGTTCGCCGCGAAACCCCGACCATAGGGGCAGCAAAGATGGTTTCGCGCATGCGAAACTACATCTTTGCTATTACCTTAGACGGTAATTAAACCGGATAATTTACCTGCTCGGCCCACCCATACCCCGGTCATTACCAGGGCCTTTGCGTATAGACAGGTTTAAGTTTTGGCGTTGTTCTTCGGCTTTTCGTTGCCGCTCTAATTCCTGCCGTTCCTGCGCGGCTTTAAGCTCTTGCGTTGCTTTTAGTTCGTGTGCCGCTTTTAACTCACGCTGCTGCCGCTCGACCAGCTGTTGCATTTGGCTGGGGGAGATATATTGAGTTTGCATTTCCTCTTTGAACTTTGCAATTTCCCATTTAGGCGCGTTCCTGGCTTCTTTAAGCCGGATGACCGATTGCATTTTTTCTTCAAAAAATTGCACCAGTTTATCCGGCCAGGGCTGGTCAAAAACCTGTTGGAAAACTTGTACGGCGTTGGGGGGATTGGTGGCGATCAAATGTACGCCATGAATATCCGAATGTAGGCCCGATGCCACATTCCGGCCATATATCTCCAATTTGCTGTATAAAGATTCGGCCTGCACCGTTATCAGTGAGGGGATCAACTTGCTGTAACGATCATCGTGTGCTTCTTTAATGACCATTCTCCCGGATTCATTCTCCAGTTTCTGTTGCTCATAGCGATCCTGAATACCTAAAAGACTTAACTGCGGATGTACCGCAAGCAACTTGAGGTTAACTTGGTAATCGTTTTCCCTTAATCCGCTGATGACGCTATTGATGTAGGGGCCGTCTGCAAAAGTAACTTCCATAATGAAGTTTAGCCGGTTCTCTACACAATAGTCCATTAGCCCGGCCCGCCATTTCCAGGCATAGTCCCCGGTAATATCAGGATAATAGGCTTCGTGTTTTCTTTTAATGGTTTCCGCATCGGGATGAAAGTCCCGTAAAGCATCGAGGTTACAGACCATAACATTACGCCCCAATTCCTTTTGGGCGATGGTTTCCAGTTCGCTTTTACCGGCACCCGGTTGCGCTCCAATGATTACAGCGACAGGGTTTTCGGCTGGCGTTAAATTGCCCCGGTGGTTATCGATGATATAGAGTTGCGCCTTTTCAAACGCAGAATCACTCAGCGCATACAAGGTTTGCAACGTTTTTGAAAGGGATGGCGAATAAGATTCGCTTATGGTATTTTTTTTTTCTCCGCTAGCAATATCGGGCTGTACTTAGCAATGATCTCTTCCATACGGGGCAGGCTCATGAAGTTTTCCGGGTCACGGTTAATAGCTAATGCCTCATCACGTAAAGCAACCAGTTCCTTTATCCGGTTCTGGTCGGGCTGGGGTTTATCCATTTCTTTCATGTGTTCTCGCGAAGCCAGGGCCACCAGTCCATTCACAATGGATTTGGCGCTTTCTGTTAGCGAATACCAATCAAGCGGGTTACGTTCTTCAACCTTAACGGGTGCTGGCAATGGGCGTTTCAATTCTTCGAGAATTTTAGCATACTCCTGGTAATCCATGATTACCCTTAGTGGTTCGCCGTTAGCATCCGTAATAATTTGGGTTTCCATACTCTTTTCCATAACACTATTCAAATTTAATAAATATTAAGTAATTAATTGTTGTTTCGCTGTACGCAGCCGTCATACGGCTGTCTGTTTTTTGATTATTTGCTCGCATCTTCCAAAGCTTTTGACATTCTTTTTTGCATTATAGGGCCGGAATGGTCATAAACATAATTCCATGCATTGATGCAGTTATTACCATCGATATTTTGTTGATGCGCTTGGTAGGCATTGACCGAATCACGGACAATCAGGCAAACAAAAATTAAAATAATAAAGCCTAATAATGAGGGGATCAGCCTGCCATAGACCAATTTATAATGCTCCCTGTGGTTGTGTTCCGGGAACAGGTTAATTTTCAATGACCTGTGGATCGGCTTAGGTCCCTTGTCAATGGTTTGGCTAATGTCGGCCAAACCATTTGTTAAGGTTTTGGTCACCGGGGATAAGTCAGCTGGTGGCGCAATGACCTTGATATTTTTAAGGCTCTCTTTAAAATCAATAACCAGTTGCCCGATTCCTTTGTTTTTTTCAGCGATTAACTTGTCTCTTGCCTCCCGCTCGTTAGTTTGCACCGCCATAAACGCATGGCATTTTTGTAGTTCAACAGCCATATCGCAGATGATGTCCTTTAAGCTTCGTTCGTCTAATTCTAATTCTTCAGTTTTCATTGCAGTAATTATTTGAGTTAATAAATTGGTTATTCATCTTTCTTTATATATTGATATCACATATGCATACCGTGGCTCAGGTCGCGTTTTTGCCCCCTGATCTGCTCCTGTTGCTGTTGCAGGGCCAGTTTTTGTTGCTGCTGTTGTTGTTTTAATTGCTCTTTTAATTGTTGTTCCTGTTTTAATTTATTTTCAATGGTTTGCAGACTGTAGCCAACCTGGCTGCCCTTAAAGTAGACCTGCTGTTGATCGGTGAAAGCGATACCCCTGCCTTGTTCCACCTTATAGCCCCGGTCTTCCATATAGTGTTTGACCTGCTGCACATCTTTGCACTGCTTGATGGCTTTGGAAAGGTGCTGCTTCAAAACTTCTTTTCGCTGGTCGATCCGCTGGCTTTGTGCGACCCGCTGTTCCGGCGCCAGGAACTTATTGGGGCTTAATACTTTTTCCAGCTTATAAGCCAGTTCCATTTTGCGGCAGGTTTCGGCCACACGCTTGTAACTATTACTATCGCCCGCTGTCTTGCCGTCATAACCGATCCGGTTGGCGACAATGTGCAGGTGTTCATGCTGGGTATCTGCATGGGTAACGACCACATACTGGTTACGGTCAAACTCGAACTCTTTGGCCAGTGACGCGGCGATGTCTGCCTTTTGCTGGTTATTGAGCTTGCCTGCATCGGCATGGGCTAAACTAACCGTCAAATGAAATACCGGCTTGCTGACCTTTGGATTCAGTTTGCTGACCTCGATAAATTGCCGGATCAGTTCTTTCTTGTTGCCGAAACATTGATTGTAGGCGATGACCTGCGCCTGCTTTTTTTCCATTTCCTGCCGTTGCTGTTCCTCGTTTTCCTGGAGCCTGCCCTCATGCAGGTAGTTCAGGCAACCCCGGAAACTTTTGCCGGTAACTATTTTTCCGATCATTGTAAATAGCTGTTTATCGTGTTGACTAAACCTTGTATCTCACGGACACATTGATTGAGCAGTGCCCGTTCCAGGGCGTTCAGTTCATCCCCACTGTTGCGCTTCCGTGCCAGTTGGTTAATGTTGGCGGCTGTATGGTTTAACGTGCCTTTGAGTTCCAGTACCGACTTGGGCAGACTTTTGATTTTAACCTGTATCCTGTTTTTCAAACCCAGGTCGCGCAGGAACTCTGATACCGTTAAACCCACCCTTTGGGCATTGATCTCTATCATCTTTTTTTCCAGGGGCGTACACATAGCTGCCAGCAGCTGCCGCCGTTTGTGTTGCTTTGTTGGCCGGCCTCCTTTGGCTGCACCTGTTTTATTTTTTCTGGCTGTGGTGATCCCGGTCTGGTTAATAGTCTTATTCATTGTCGTAAAAAGTCTTCAAAAAATCCCCCCGAATGCGATAGCATGAGGGGGGCCAGCGAGTTTTGGCATAGCCAAAACATAGCTGGCTCACCTAAAAAGTGGGATATACAACTATGCCCATATACATATGTATGGAGCGCTTTAGCGCTGTAAGCTATGGCCATGCTTTTCATGCGGTTGGGGGTTTCTTTCTTGCCTCAATATGTTTTGTTGCGATGCCAGCAAATAGGCATTAATGTCGTTATGCCCTTGGTAAAAACTACTCGCATCAATTGAGTGGATACCGGCTTGTTCCAGTTTTTCGATGGCGGCCTGGCCTGCGCTATCATGGTTCAGGTATTGGTAAACATCACGGTAACCACTTAGCAATTCGATACTCCTACCCATGAGGGCGACCGAGTTTAGTACGATAATGTCGGTAGGCGTGTCGGGGAATTTCCGAAGCCGTTGTAGTGACAGGAAATCCATAAAGCCCTCGACCAGGCATACCGTCTGCGCATTGTCATGGCTGCTGATCACCGTAATGTCCTTTGGTGATGATGACCCCTTGAACCAAGGATTTCGCAGCTCGTAGCCCCCGGAACGGTTCTCAAAACCGATAGCCGTATAGGTCTTGTCTTTAATGCTAAACTTGACCTCCCGGCAATACCAGCGGGCGCAGGTGAGGTCAATACCCCGACCGGTAATGTATGAGATCAGGCCGGGACTGCGTAACGGCGCAACGGCCAGCACGGTGATACGCGGCTCATCCGTATCATTAGCGCCGCTAACGGGGGTTGCCGTCCCGCGTTCAGCCGTAACGGCTGACGGCTGGTGAAAAGAAAAGGTGTAGTTGCCTGCGGATAGACGGGCCAGTAGTTCTTCCACCGAGCAGCGATGCAGCCGGATGCCCAAGTCGATCAGGTTGCCCCCCTCGCCAATGCCGTGGTCAAACCAGGCGTTCAGCCGGGAATTGACTTTAAAAGAGGCTGTGTTTTCCTCCCTGATCGGGGAGAGATACCAGTGATCAGTCCCTTTGATATATTGCGGGTGGAACCCGCATTGCGCCAGGTATTCGACTATCGGAATTTGCCTGGCCTGGTTACAATTCAATTTCATGCGTATTGTAATTTTGATGACTGATAAAGCCATCGGTGTAACAATATTATTTTTGAATAGCAGGCCGGGAACTGGCGGAAATCCAATCCAGTAGTTGTTTGCGGGAGAAAAGTAATTTGCCCTCGACTTTACAAAAAGGAATTTTTTTCCGTTTGACTAAACCATAAAGAGAAGTGACCTCGTATTTGATGAGGCTTGCCGCTTCTTTCGTATCAAGCAGCATATCATCATCAACTGCCGAAGAGGGTGCAGCGTGTACAGCTTTTTTGACTGCGGACTCCATGAGCTCCTGGAGCTCATGGGTCGAAAGTGTAGTAATAAAGGATGCGTTCATAATTAAAACTTAATGAACACAAAACAATACTAAAAAAGCTCAACGTTGCTGAACGAAGTTAAACGTAGTTAAACACTAAGTATATAAAACCTTATTTTTTGTGGGATAATAGCGATTTAACGGCGTTTTAAATGGGGTGCGTACTGGGGTATTTTTTCTAAGATTTTCAAAGCGTTCATCGCCCTTGAACTTTGGTGAAGTTCCTGAAGCAGCGCGACAGCCTCATTTAATTTCTTGGTAATATTGCTGCCGATATAAGTAACGTCGATGCTGCTGTAGGTAGAAAAAGTATCTTTTAACAATTGGGCGTACGGCAATAATTTCAGGTTGGTGTAAGTGTAATTTAATTTATAGGTGGCATGCATGAGCAGATTTAAGATCACTTGGTAATTCTGCGGCAGTTCATAAAAGCCATGCGGCGTTTCCGGTATGATGGGTTGTTTGTTAGAAAGGTCTATAAACATATTTCCCAACAATGTTTTGATCTCTTTCTCTGATTTAAACGCCTGGGTTAAGACTTGGGTTTGGCACTCGTGAATGTCGATCAACACAAGCCAAAGTTGGAGAATAGCAGAAGAGGAATACTTAATAGGAATCTTAGGATAATCGATTTTGGCATTGTCCGGCTCTTTCTGTTGAATTATTTGATCTGCCCGGTCAGTTTCCAGCACTGCATTAAGCGGTCTGGTTAAGTCCTTAATGTTCCGGTATTCCTTATATGCCAAGACGAGATTAGCTTGTATATAGCCCAGGCTAAATAGTACTTGCGGAATGGCGAACCCTTCAAAATATAAATAATGGTGGCATTCTGCCATAAATGCGATAAGTATTTCCTGTTGATGAGCAATGCTCAATGCGTTATAGGTCGGGCCAAGTTCGGCAGTAAAGTCAGCGAGGCCCGATTGATACCCTTTGTAAAAATCGGCCTTCAATTCATTAATATATTCTTGAGATGCAGGGCGAATACTATCAAGCAGAACCATATTCCGTTTGGCAATACCCGGCTTAAAGACCAATTTCAAGTTCGGCTCGCTGATATAAAAATGCTTTTGCTGATCCACTTCTATTTGTTCAAAAGGGGAAAACATACCCTGATAGTTAAAGGAATCAGGGTCAGGCTCGAATAATCCATTTACAGACGATATAAAGGGAAATTTACTGTGTTTGTCAGTACTAATGCCGGTAGCTGGATTAAATCCAGGCAAATTCAGAAAATGCATAGGTAATGTAATTGGATGCGACGCAAAATTGGGAAAATTATTTTATATCGGTTATACGACTCTTTAGAGGACTTTCCAGAATCCCCCTTTATCGGCGCCTATTCGTTCTAATTTTTTCTCTTTCCGAAGCCCGCTGATGTTTCGTTCAATCGAACGGTTTGAAACTCCTATATTTGCCGCGAGTTCAGCAATGGTAATCGTAGGGTTCTGTATTACCATTAAAAGGATTTTCTCCGACGTTTTCTCCGACGTTTTCTCCGACGTTTTCTCCGACATTAATTCAGGGGCAGAATAGACCGTTACCTGAAAACCATGCTGCATATTTTCAAAAAGAGGGGCCTTCAGCCCATAATCGGCAAACGCTTCCTGAATCCGTTTAATTCCGGAGCCATATTTTTCAATCAATTGAGCTTCTTTGAATGTCGCGGCTATTTTTTTATTTCTTGCCTGGGAAATATATTGACCACTTAGTAAGTTAGCAATAGATATATCGCCAGGTAGCCTCCCAGGATTAAAAAATTCGATGCGGTCATTAAATATCTTGATCGAGGAATCGCCATAATGCGTATAATCGCGATGGACGATCATATTGATAACGATTTCCCGAATAGCCGGTATGGGGTATTGCCATCGTTCTTCCCGCTGCGGGTCACCTGAAATTATGTAAGACTTATTGATATGCTTCCTGACGAAATTAATAACATATTCAACCTCGGCAAATAAATCGGAACGAACGGATAAACTATCTTTGATACTTGTAGCGGTATCAAATCTACCCAACTCCATGTTGGCAGAAAAAATATCACGATTAGCAAATAGCAGGTAACAGGCATTGGTGACCCCAGACGCTTTGATTAATTCAAATTTGGCAAGAACTGTTAAAGGGTCATCCTCAATGCGAACCTCTCTATCTTTGTTACACATTCCGACAAAGTCACGCACCTTATCCAGTGATAATGCATCCATCGTATATTCCGGGTTAATATAGCTATCCCAACTTGAATTAAAAGATTTAAGATGCAGGTCTGAAATTTCAGTTAATGAAAGTTGATGATTTGAATTTCTAACCCGTTTAAAATACCGGCCTTTAAAAGAAACCGGCTTTATTGGAAATTCCTGAACGGATAGGGAAGCCACATCTTTCCCTTGTATGGAAATTATTTCAGCATCGGGTATGATACTGGGTTGCGTTTTATTCTTGACTTCATTTACCCAATTCTGAAGACTTTCACCTCCAATCGTGAATGCTTTTACCGGGTTGCCCTGGTTGTCTATACCAAGAAGAACCTTCCCGCCTTTAGTGTTGGTAAAAGCGACCAGGCTCTCAATAACCGCATCGGTAAAGCTACTTTTAAATTCTGTTTGGCTATCCTCTTGCATTAGTTGCTATAGTATCTAAGTATTGTGTTTATTGGTTATCGCTGCAAAAATAAGAATGTTTAAATACAATCATTGATCCTGTCATCAAACAGCGGATCGCCTATTTCATCTAAATAGATTTCAGTGGTCTTAGTACTGTCATGTCCAAGAGTTTTGCCTATTTCTTCTATCGAAACACCTTTTGCCTTTAACGTGGTCGCATAAGTATGCCGTGCAACATAGGTGGTGAGGTTCTTTTGAATCTCTGCTTTCTCCGATATTGTTTTCAGATCTTTGTTGACGCGCTTTAATATTTTCTGCCTCCTGTCACGTTTAGACCGCACGGTGGCATGGCGCTTATAAAGAATAGGGAAGATATAACCATCGTCACTATTGCCTTTCATGTTTTTATAAAAGGTCAGGATACGCAAAGCTTCAGGATGTAGTTTAAAATCAAATTGCTCCTTAGTCTTAGCCCGTACATAATTTAAATGGCCATCAATAATATTTGTCCATTTCAGGCCGGCCAGATCAGTAAAATTGAGGCCCCTGCAATAATAGCTGAATAAAAAGTAATTCCTCGAATTGATCAGTTTATCATCTTCCAGCTCAAGGGTAGCTATCTTTTGGAATTGTTCTTGGGTAATTGCCCTTTTCTTCGTTTTAGGATTGTTGTACTTTGAAAAAGCAAAATCCTTAAAAGGATAATGAGTTTCTTTACAATCACGTTCTTTGATTGCATTTCGCCAAACTGTCCTGAATGTGCGCAGGTCAATGCTCCTGGTTGTCACGGCAATGTTTTTACGGATCAACCAATCCTCGAATTTCCGGATAAAATTAAGATCAATATCATCAAACGCCATATCGACATTATTCATGTAGTTGCTAAGCCTGCTTTTAGTCATAGTATGAACAGAAGCATAACCGAGCCGCTCCATTGATTTCAATCGCTCAATTTCGGCATCAAAAAATTCAAGTAGCCTCCTTGTGGGCGTTGTTTGAATGGCACCGGTCAGTCTTTCAACTATGTTCTTTATTGCAATTACACGCGGAGCTTGCCCCTCTTTGAGATTAGCAAAATAAAAAGTGACCTGCACCTTGATATTATTTAGCAAAGCGTTAATCGGTTTATGGTTTGGATGATTATTATATACACACTGGGTCCGCTTATCCCATTGATTTATCAATGATGATTCCTTAGTCGCTACTTCATAAACACGCCGGTTTTCAGTAATCCGAAATACAATAGGGTGACCCCCATCAGGCAGCGTTTTATTGATTCTAAGTATAAGTTTTGTTGTAATTGCCATATTAGGTCAAACATTTTATTATATTTGAACGAAAAAAGTGCGCCTACAGTATGAAAAAGGCACTTTTCAGGTCAAACATAGGTCAAACAAATTGGTCTAAAGTTGCAAAAAATAACCCAAAATTCCAAATCACAAAAAACGTAAATAGCTGTTTTTAAGATAATTAGTCTAATTTAACTGAAAGAAAAAGTGTAACTTACCAGCATGGGGTGCTGGAGGTCGGAAGTTCGAATCTTCTCATCCCGACTTTTTTTGTCGGAAGCCTTTGGATGAAAAATCTGAAGGCTTTTTTGTTGAATGGCGTCGCGTCCCGATAGGATCGGGAAGTTCGAATCTTCTCATCCCGACTTTTTAAGTTGGAAGCCTTTGGATGAAAATGGACTGCCCCCCAAAAGTTGGACGAATTTAAAGATTAATTACAATGATGAGCCCGGTATTTTATCGGGCTCATTCCGTTTAGATTGATTTTGATTCTGTCGTTGTTATAATACCTGATATATTCTTTAATGTCGTTTTTCAGTTCCTCAATCGAGCTGTATTTTTTAAGATAGAACAACTCGGATTTGATGGTTCCGAAGAAGTTCTCGATGATAGCATTATCATAACAGTTCCCTTTTCGGGACATGCTTTGTATTATACCCTGCTCATTTAGCATCTGTTTATACTTAGTCATTCTGTATTGCCAACCCTGATCAGAGTGTAATGTTGGTTTTTCATGCCCATTAAGCGTTTTAAAGGCCTCCTCCAACATATCCGACACCTGTTTAAAGTTAGGCGATTCAGAAAGATTGTAGCTAATGACCTCGCCATTAAACAATTCTATAATAGGAGAAAGGTAAATTTTCTTATCCTTAACCTTGAACTCTGTAACATCTGTAGCCCACTTTAGAAAAGGTTTTTCAGCCTTGAAATCCTGTTTAAACAGATTAGGCGCTGCTTCGCTCGTATCTCCTTTATAGGAGATGTATTTTTTCCTTCGGATCAGTGACTTAAGGCCTAAACCGGACATCAGCTTTGACACGGTTTTATGATTGATGAGGGTTCCCCTGTTGTTCATTTCCAGGGTTATCCTCCGGTATCCGTACCGTCCCTTATGGTCATTGTAGATCTTGCTGATCTCTTTTTTAGCGTCTTCGTGCTTATTCAATACGGAACTTGTTTTGACATGGTAATAGTAACTGCTTCTGGCAGTTTTTGATATACTCAATAAAATATCCAATGGATATTGATGCCTTAACTCACAAACCACTAACGCTTTTTGCTTTGCTGTGTTTGTTTCTCCCGAGTCAAGGCATCGAGCTTTTTTAGGAAATCGTTCTCGGCCCTCAGATAAAGGTTCTCTTTTTCAAGCTCCTCTAACCTGGTAAGAGGTTGAGCTTTTTTTGCTGCCGGTTTGTCTTTTTTCATAGTCGCAGGCCTGCCTTTCTGCTCTCTGAGACCTTCTACTCCCAGTTGTTCATACTTCGATATCCAGGATGATAATGTGCTCTGGGCAGGGATGTTGAATTGCAGACAACAGTCTCGTAAAGATAATCCCTTATCCTTATAAACCTTAACAGCGTTCAGCTTAAATTCCTTCGTGCGATAAACACGGTTCTTCGGCAGCAAGCCTTTTGTTCCATCGGAACAATGTTGGTCAATCCACTTTCTTATCAACGATGTTGATATGTTCCATTTTTTCGATAAAGACCTGATCGAGTCTCCTCGCTGATTGTCTTTAAGAATCTGTAGCCGGAATGTTGCGCTATGCTTTCTGTTTTTTGCCATAAAATGCCCCCAATAAGTGTCTAACTTTTTGGGGGCAGTCTATCAGGAGCAGTTAAAACGCTACTCCACCCTACACGCGGGCAGGCTGGCAATTCGATATTATGCCCTTTCAGGGCTTTAACCCACGTTTACCAATACACAGGGATTCGCGCCCTGTGCGGGATGTATATCGCCCTTTCAGGGCTGGGAACATATAATGCTATAGCCCTGAAAGGGCGTGATATGCTAAAGATGGGAATAGCCCATCGTACAGGAAGTTCTCCTAATCTCTAATCATCAGCCCCTAACCAATCCCTAATTGTCGAATACCTTATACAGCACCCAATCATCAGTTTCAAAAACCCGGCGGAGGCGTAGGGTACTGTTGGCCTTTTTAATAATGGGTGCGTATTTATTGTTCAGTTGGGTAAAGCCGGTCACCTGGTTTTTTTCGGTAGCCAGCAGTAAATAGTCATCGTATTTATCGGGGGCTTCGATGGCGCTTAAAAATACCGCCTGGTAGGGCAAAGTTAGTTTGCGAACGTCATTTGTAAAAGCAACAACCGGGTAGGCAATAGCATCGTCAACTAATACGTGCGTACCTTCTGGCAAATGGTTTAAATAATTTGCAAGGTCGCGGTTATCATTCTGGTGGATATCGGCAGCCCGGTCAAATAAAACGTGGGCAAACCCCCGTTCCTCCGGGATCGACGAATCGCGCAGGTAAAAATATCCTGCAAAAAGCTGCACAAACGCTAAAATGCCCACCACCAACTTTAGCACCAGCTGATTTTTTATGGTTTGGGCTTTATACAAAATACATAACAGCGCCAGTATTAAAAATATAAGGTAATACTGCTGCGACAAAAACACTTTATCATATTTAATATGTAAAAACTCCACAAAAGCAAACGGGGTTAAAAGTGTTAAAATTTGATAGGTACTGTCCCTGAACAGGAAGATAGCTACCAATATCAGCGGACAAAAAATGATGATCCGTGCCGATATCAATATCGAAGTTTCGGGTAATTGATAAACGCTGCTTGTTGATAACTGGTCGAAACTAAGCTTATCGGCCAGTACTGTCCATGTAGCATACGGGCTTTGATTAAAATAATCCAGGTCGTTGGCGTGGGTGAGGTTAAGCAGTTTATAGCAAACAACGCAGGCCAACGGCAACACAAACAATATCATATAAAGCGCAAATGTTTTATTGATGAGCTTACGCCTTAACGAAGGGTTATTAAAACTTTGAAACAGCCTGAATATGGATTCCCGCTCACTTAAATTTAAGCTTTGTATGGTAATAGATAATACCAACGGGATAAAAAACAGCGTTAGCCAGATAAATTTATAGTCGCAAAATATGAGCAGCACCAGGCAAATACTTGCGATGGAAACGTGAAATGTAGTGTTGGACCTGTAAAATTTAAGCAGGTTAAAAAAGAACAGAAAGAAAAAGATGAGCACCATGGCAATTGACTTACCCGAGGTTGCCGCATACAACATACCCGGATGAAGTGCAAAAATGACGAGTAATACAAAGATGTAGAAAAAATCATTCGCCCTTTTTATAAGGGTGCTTGCCATCATATAAAAAAGTATAGATGTACAAACGGCTGAGGCTATTACCGGGGCAAAAACCGGGCTTATGGCCGAAAAAATAAATGACGTATAAAACGGCAATATTGGCGACGTTAGCCCCATTACTTTCAACCTGTTGCCCAGCCCGTCGACTATAATTTTTGTTTTTTCGACATAGAACAGCCCTTCCTGGCTAAAGTAACCAAGGTGGTTTAGGTAAATACCAAAAACCACGTAGTAAACCGCCAGTAATATGGTTATAAGCAGGAGATATTTTGATGAATTCCTCATTTAACAACATTTGTCGGGCTGTTAACTTTACTTAGCCCGTGGTCAGTTTTTTCCCAGTAAAAGGGTTTAACAATTAATTGGTATAAGCCTTTATACGAGGCGATAGAATGCAAAATCCAGTAAACAGGGTTGGCGATGGCAAAAAGGATCAGCTCGTAAAAGCGCCTTTTAAATACGGCCATCATGTTTATATAAATCATTAATATATTCCCCACCATCAAGTTGAATATTGACATAAATAGCACCCAGTCGGGAAATAACGTGCGGATAGACGACAAATCGAACACCAGGTAGCAGATAAATATGCCCAGCAAAAACGGGTAAACCAAAAAAGTGAGCGGCGTTGCCCCGATAAAGAAGCTGAAGCCTAAAAAGCCCCTCCAGCCAAGTTTACGCCAAAGCGCAACAGGGTTACGCATGTGTACCAGGTAGGTTTGCATATATCCCTTTATCCACCGTGATCGTTGGCGTATCCAGTTAAACGGCTCGTTATTTGCCTCTTCGTAAGTGGTTGAGTTGATAACCGCTATTTTATAGCCTTTTGCGTAAGCACGTACACCAAGGTCGGCATCTTCGGTTACGTTAAAAGGGTCCCAGGCGCCAAGTTCAACGAGGTTTTCCAGCTTAAAGTGGTTGCTGGTACCGCCCAAAGGGATGGGGATATCCAGTGTATCCAGTCCCGGGAGCATATAATCAAACCAGTATGAATACTCGAGGGTAAACATCCTGGTCAAAAAATTCTCGTTACGGTTGTAGTAATTTAAGGCGCTTTGAATACAAATATAGTTCGACGGCAATTTACCAAACATCGAAACCACTTTTTTCAGTTGGTCGGTATCAGGTATATCTTCGGCATCGTAAATGGTCAAATATTTCCCCCTTGAAAAATGCAAACCGTAGTTACAAGCCTTTGGTTTTGTTTTAGGCATCAGGAAGGGCACCACAACAACCTCAAATATAGCGGGGAAGTCAAGGTTGCGTACGGCGTTCAGGGTTTTGTCGTCATCCTCCTCTATCAGTAACTTAATATCCAGCCTTTCGCGCGGATAGTCGATAGCCTGCAAGTTCCATATCAGTTTCTTTATCAGCTTGTCTTCCTTATAAACAGGGAGCAGGATAGTATAAATGGGGAGGTCAGCCTCAACAATTTCTTTTAGGTCATCCCTGGTAACCGCCTGGTGTAATTCAAATCGCGAGCCTACCAGGGCCAAAAACAGTTTAAACAATATGGCCACGAGGAAAAATACGCTTACCAGGATATTGATAATGATAGATGTGTTTTTAAAACTCACCATCATACCAATAACTATCAGCGCCAGAAATGAGAAAATGGCTATCAACTGCCCTGATGAAAAGGTTATAAAAGCCGAGTTGGCAGGATCACGGTTCAATAGCTCATAAACTGCCGATTTTACATATTTATCGCCGAGCAGTTTATGGCTCAGCCAAACAATGTCAAGATCCGATGCTACAATTATTTCGGGTTCACAATCATAAGTAAAGCGTATAAAATCAATGAACAGTTGGTCGCCGGGATCGGCCATAATGGTTATAACCCGGTTATTCTCAATTCGTAGAGGTATAGCAACGTGTTGATCGGCAAATTTTAGTTCTATTTTGTTTAGTACTTCCTGGTCAAAAGGAAGCTCCCGTATCTCGTGAAAAGTGTAGCCGGCGTTCAGCATGGACCGCTCGTAATTTTTGCGGGATATATAACCAAAATTCAGCGCTATTTTAATAAACGAAAGCCCCGACCTGGCTGAAAAATCATCAATCTTTTCCCGATCCTGCCGCGTGATAAAACCATCATTAACCAAAAGTTCAGGGATTGACATGTTTCTTTAGTTTCAATAAAATGCTAAAACAATTTATCATATAACCCTGGCAAATTAATTTGCCAGGGTTACTTATGTAATTAATAATGTACCTGGTAACAAAGTTTAATCGTTATATAATTCCTGCGATCTTTGAACTTTTGAACGTACATAAAGGAATGATAGTAATATTAATACCAGTATGCCCAGCAGTATGTACAAGTTATAAGTATCCCAGAACCGGGTAAGGGAGTTCTTTGTATCAACATACTCCAGGTTTTCGCTCGACCTGTTGATATTGAATAAATATTTATTGGAGTTGGCATCCGTAACAGCCACGTTGCTCGAAAGCGTTGAAAGCTGCTCGGTAATTGATTTTGACGCAGCTAAAAATGCCTCAGCCTGATGCGAGCCTGTTGCAGTAATTACTAACGTAGCATTATTGCTCCGTCCATAAAATATTTGTGCCAAACCCGATGATACAGTATCCGACAAAGAATAGACTATCTTGTTATTATCAGTATTATATAAGCGGAAATTTTGATTAAACTTAATAGGCGCATCCGGGAACTTGTTAAATAATGGGTCGTCTTTATCAAGTAAGGCAATGATATTATATTTTTTCAGGTCGCCTTCCGGTATTGACTCTGAATAAACAAAATCAGGGAAATTATTTGCGTTGATGTTGTTGTTTAGCTCATAAACAATTTCGCCAACCGCGCCGGCAGTATATTTTGCTATTGGTTTTGATATTACTATTCTGGTCGTGCCGGTGTTAAATGCTTCGGGGTACTGGTAAAAGCTAAGATCGTTTGATATAAACGGATTTTTTGATTCCAGGTATGATTTATCGACATCAACCTCGCCAAAAAAGTTTATAAAGCTGTTCTTACATTCGCCATTGGCAGGGAAGAACCTGAATTCAGATTCAAGCGTGTTATACTTATGGTGCTGGTAACGGGTAATAGTTACCGAAGTATTTAATTTACCTGATGCATCAAGCTTTTCACTGCTTATGAGCAAGCCATTAAGGTAAATGTTAAAATAGCCTCTGTCGCCTGGGCTTAAGCCGCTGTAGGTACCAATAAACCTTATTTCAACTTCCTTCGGTGTAAAGCTAAAATCGCTGTTTTTAAAGCTATAACCATTCTTCAACGAACCAATACCTGAAAGAAAATCGCTTGACCCGCCAACTTGTTTCAGTGTTATTTTCGAGCGGTTTTCGTCGATTGTTTTAAAGGAATTGCTTTCGGCATGGTCAATTAGCAGGTAATCGCCAAAAGTGGAATTCAGGATATTGATATTACTCAAAGCGGTTATTGCTTTTTCATACCCTTCATCGTCACCGCCTGATATAAATAGTATTTCGGCTGGCACAGTTTCAGACGAAACTGTTTTACGGGCAACCATCTTTCCTTTATCGTTAACCATCTGGGTTATCGTATCGATTGAAGTACCCATTGATTTGGAAAGGTAAAAAATACCTTCGCCGGCTTGAGGACTAACCTTTATCAGCGATTTTTTATCATCAGGCAACGCACCTAAATTGCCTACCATTATATAATTCTTGATACTATCAGGCACCTGGCCTGCTTCAAAAACCAATATGCTTTTATTTTGTGTCCTTTTAAGCCTTGCATAAGCCCAGGCCACCGCTTTAAGGTCTTTCAGGCTCGGGTCTGCCGGGTAAACTATCGCCCTTTTCGAATCAAAGCAATTGCTGATGTTTACATCATTAAGCCCTGCTTTGTTGTTTTTAATTAACGACAGGTACGAATAATCCTTCACCTTTATCCACATAGCCGGATTATCCAGGTCCTTGCAAATATCATCGCTGATAGTTAACAGGGTTTTGATCTGTATTTTCAGAAACCTGTCAGGCGAAATATCCTCCTTTGTAAGGTTTATGGATACCTTTTCTATTGAGTCCTTCGAAAGACGGGAGCTATACACCGGTTTATCGTTAAGGATTATATTAATAAAAGAGTGCTCTTTTATTAAGGCCTGCGAAGGCTCAAAATATATCACCAGTTTGCTTCCTTCAACCTGTACAACGGGCGAAAGCTTAACATAAAATGAACTGGCGCCACTCATTCCGTAAATGGCGTCTTCCTCATGTCCTAATGATTTAAAGGACATGATACTCTGGGTTTGGGCCAATGATGCCTTACTTAAAAGAAATACAAGGGCTAATAAGGTAAAAAATTTATTCATTGGTTTGGTCATTAATTAATTACTTGAAATTCTACTCTAAAATAGTTGCCGTTATCGTCACTGCGATACATAAGTTCGCCACCCATTTCCTGGGTCATTAATTTTGCAATTGAAAGTCCTAATCCAAGCCGGCTTTCTATATGGTCAGAGGCCTCGCTTAAAGTTTTTAATTTGTTAAACATCCCGTCAAGTTCGTCCTGTCCGATGGGGGTGCCTTCATCGATGATCTCAAAAACGAATTTCTGACGCTGCAGGCTTGTCGCTACCCTGATGTTATTGTTAGTTTGCGAAAATTTTATTGCATTGGATAAAAGGTTTTGAAACACCTGCCCGGCAAACACCCTGTCAAGGTTAACATCAAAAGGCACCTTCGAAATCTCATCAACCAAGTGGATGTTTTTCATCTGTGCTGTTTCAACCAACCCTTTAAATACATGGGTAACTTCGGTATTGATATCAAAAATCTCCAGGTTAAATTTCATCTCCTGCGATTCGATCTCTTTTACATCCATCAGCTTATTCAGCAAGTATTGCATTTTTTCAGATGCTTCCGATATATAGCCAATCAGTTCCACCTGGTCGGCGCTCAAACGGTAATCATCTTCTTTAAGCATATTATTACTCATTACGATGTTACCAACTAAGTTTTTAAGGTCGTGGCCGGCAATATTTATAAAATTGTTTTTCTGGTTATCCAGTTTACGCAGTTGCTCATATTGCTCATCAATAATGCTGTTTTTTTCGGCAATGTCTCTGTTTTGATCCTTGAGCTGTTCATTTGACCGCCCGATGAGGAGCTGCGAACGCACATCGCGGTCGATAACTTTAAAGCGGGCTCCTGGCACAAGGCAGCTAATTAAAGTAATAATAAAAAATATTTGGCCACCGTTATTAATAACAAGATCTAAAGTATATTGACTGAACAGCCTGAAAAATATGGCAAGCAGCAAAAAGGCGATTAATACCTGTATAATTGAATTTACAGGCTCCCAAAATACCTGCAGGTTGAAAAACAATATTATTGTTGCAAAAAGTAAATAATAAATATTTAATTGCTGCAGATCGACTATATTACATAATAACGCCGAAGTAACTGAGAGTACAAACAGCGTGAGGTGTAACAATATCCTGAAATTATAGTTTTTACGTTGAAAAAAACTATAAAAAGCTAAAATAACAAGATCGGTAATAATACGTACTATGAAGAACTGTAGCCAGATGCTATTGGCAAAAATGAAATCAATGATGCTGAATAACGGATAAATAAAAATTATCGTCCAGATAATATTATTTGTCTGATACCAGGCCTTCTTTGAGATCTCTTTTAAATATTCTTCTTTAGTAATTTGGACAAACATTCCTTTTTTCTTAAATTATGATATGATTTTAGCTATCGATAAATTTAATTCGCATAAAGTAAATCAAAATAACAAAAAGTAAATAAACATACTTATGCACATTTAAACATATTATGCACAACAGTCACTTTATAAAAACGGCAGCAAAACTTATTATAAGCACATTTATGCTTGTGCTATACGTAACATTGTACCCTCTCATAGCAAAAAGCAATCCAACTACGCCAGCGGCCCGTTTACTGGCCTTTAAACGGGCTAAAAGCCTTGATAATGGCATAAGCGTTTCATGGCTTGAACAAACGTGGAATAAGGATTTGTTAACCGGCGATGTTCTGAAAAGCACTGACTTTGAGCTGTTAAAAAAGCTTGGGTTTAAAAGCATCAGGCTTCCTGTAGCATTTGAGTATTTTGAAGATAAGCATATCCCGGATGAGCAAATATTTTCCCGCATTGATAATATTGTTAGGCAGTGTGGTTTATACGGCCTTAAGCTGGTAATTTGTTACCATTCGGGGAGTTTTAATGATAATAACTATATAGCCGAAACCTCGCGAATAGCTGATTTATGGCTAAAGCTCACTAAAAGGTATATGAATGTTAACCGCGACCAGCTTTTTTTTGAATTATATAACGAGCCGCCGCACGTGGACCCGCAAACGTGGAAAGACGCTGCTTATAACCTGGTTACAGCAATTCGGAAGATTGATAAACAACGCACTCTCATAGTCGGTGCATCCAACTATAATAGCATTTATGAACTAAGCCGTTTTGTGCGCCTTGCCGATGAGAATATTATATACACTTTTCACTTTTACGAACCCTTTTTATTTACCCACCAGGGGGCCGGATGGGTGGGCGACCAGGAAGCAACCGTTGGGGTGCCATTTCCTTATAGTGCGGAAAAATTTCCAATTGTTAACCCCAAGGCAAAAAATACTGATGGGGAGAAGAATTATAAGGAATACCCTATTGATGGCAACGAACAGTCGGTAAGGGACAAGCTGCAGATCGTAAAAAACTGGGGAAACAAGTATGATGTGCCCCTGCTTTGTGGGGAATATGGAGTTTACAATAAATATGCAGATTTGGATAGCCGCTGCCGGTATATTAAAGCGGTGAGACAGTCGCTTAAAGCATTAAATATCCCGGGTATGCTTTGGGATTATAACAGTAACTTTTCGCTTTTTAACGGTACACCTTCTGTTGATAACTTGCCGGATTGCATGAAGAATGCTATCGGGTATACCAACTAAAATTGATAAATTTTTGTTATTATAAATGTTAACTTTGCACAACAATAATAATTTATGATATTTTTTGAAGAAAAACGGCGCGAAGTGATGATGCATATCGAAAAATTCATGCTTGAAAAAAAGGATGAATATTTGAAACCCATCGATACGATCTGGCAGCCATCTGATTTTTTGCCTGATTCATCACGGGATACGTTTTTCAGCGAAATTAAAGAGTTACAGGAAAGTGCGCAGGGCCTGTCATATGACCTTGTGGCTGTTTTAATAGGGGATACTATAACAGAAGAAGCGCTGCCGACTTACGAATCATGGTTAACCATGGTAAGGGGTGTATCGATAAATGAAGAGGGTGGATGGATGCAATGGACCAGGCATTGGACCGGCGAAGAAAACCGTCATGGCGACCTGCTTAATAAATACCTGTACCTGTCTGGCCGGGTAAATATGCGAATGATGGAGGTATCAACCCAATACCTTATTTCGGATGGTTTTGATATAGGCACAGGCCAGGACCCATACCGCAACTTTATATATACATCATTCCAGGAGCTTGCTACCAATGTATCGCACCGCCGTGTTGCCTCGCAGGCAAAAAAGGACGGTGATACCTTATTGTCAAAAATGTGTGGCGTTATTGCAGGCGATGAGGCCCGTCATGCAAAAGCCTATAAATATTTTATTGAAAAGATTTTTGAAGTTGACCCCAACGAAGCCATGCTTGCGTTTGAGGATATGATGCGGAAAAAAATTGTAATGCCTGCTCATTTTTTACGCGAAGTTGGTTTAAAAATAGGCCAAACATTCGGGCATTTTACCGACGCTGCACAACGCCTTGGTATTTATACCGCAATCGACTATGTTGATATATTAAAAGAGCTTATTGAAGACTGGCATATTGAAAGTATTGATGGTTTAAGCGAAACCGGCGAAAAAGCACGCGATTACATCATGAACCTCCCTGCCCGCCTGCTCCGTGTTGCCGAGAGAATGAAAAACCCCATGCTGGAATATAAGTTCAGCTGGATAAATGGGTGAGGTTAGTTGATTAGGTGAGTGGTTGATTGGGTGAGTGGTTGATTAAGTTGGAATTCGTTTCATCCTATTTACTTCATTTATAGAGTGACAAAAATCCGAAATACAATCCGCAATCAAAACAATCCGAAATCGTAAATCGTAAATCCGAAATCCAACTTATCCTTCCAAAACAAAGGTTACCCCTTTTTCACCAGCCAATTCTTCAAATAGATTATTCAATATCGATTCTATTGTAAGCGAATTTACGTCGTCCACATAATGCTCCGAACGCGTAATGTGCAGTTCGTTCCCTTCTATTTCTATTTTGAATAAAAACCCATCATAAAGTTCGGGGTGTGAGATCTCGATGGCCCCATTTTTATTTTCGGTTAAAAAATTAATGTCCGATTGTTTCTGCTTGTGAAACAAAGGGTTAAGTTTTCGCTGCAATAGGGCAAGTAACTAGTCTGCGTTTATGGCTTTATGGATGTTTATTATTTTCATGACGGTGGTGTTTGCTTAAATAAATTACAAGCGTATATCCATATTGTTTCATTTTTCGGCGGAGCCGGGTGGTAGTTAAATTAAATTTCAACAAAATTCGCCAATTAAAGCATCAAGCTTTTAGCTTTGGTCTTTCTGCTTTTAGCTAATAAACTATGAAATACAAATTACTCGGCCGTTCGGGCCTTAAAGTTTCTGAATTATGCCTGGGCACAATGGGTTTTGGCACCGAAGCAGGCTGGGGCGCCGATAAGGAAACCAGTTTCGCCATTATGGACACTTTTGCCAATGCAGGCGGCAATTTTTTCGACACAGCCAATATCTACAAATTAGGCACCAGCGAAAAAATAATAGGTGAATACATCAGCAACCACGACAGGGATTATTTTGTATTGGCAACCAAATATACCCTTAAAGATAACACCACAAACCCAAATGCATCCGGCAATAGCCGTAAAAACATGATGCGCAGTGTGGAAGAAAGCCTTAAACGCCTGAAAACTGATTTTATCGATGTCCTGTACCTGCATATCTGGGATGACATTACGCCCATAGATGAAGTTTTACGCGGGCTGGACGACCTGATCAGGCAGGGAAAAGTAAACTATGCCGCCATCAGCGACACACCGGCCTGGGTTGTTGCTAAAGGAAATACCCTTGCCGAACTGATGGGCTGGAGCCAGTTTGTAGCCTTACAGGTAGAGTATAGCCTGTTAGCCCGTACGCCAGAACGCGAACTGATCCCCATGGCCAAACATTTCGGGATGACCGTTACGCCCTGGGCGCCACTTGGCGGCGGCGCACTAACCGGCAAATACCTGCGCGGCGAACAGGGGCGAATTAAACCCGAAAGCGTACGCCTTAACGACCGTAGTACAAACATCACCAAAACCGTTATAGCCATAGCCGATGAACTGGGTGTTTCGCCGGGCAATGTGGCATTAAAATGGACAACTGAACAGGGCTTTTCCTCTACCCCGATAGTTGGGGCGACCAAGGTAAGCCAGCTGGAAGATAACCTTAAAACAATTGATGTTAACTTAAGCGCAGCGCACCTGCAAAAACTAAACGAAGTAAGCGCCATTCAATTAGGCTTCCCCGGCGATTTTTTTAACGAAGAAGGTGTTAAAATGAATACGTTCGGCGGATTTTATGATAAGGTGGAGAAGAGAAGGTGATTTGAAAATGTGTTAATTTGAAGATGGGCCGAATTCTTAAGCCATTGCGCTTATGTATAAATAATATTACATTAGGCGTTCATAAACCTGATGGCCACCCGCTCTAAATTAACCGATGAACAATTAATCGCCCTTGTAAAAAATGGCGATGAGCAGGCCTTTGCCGAAATTTATAACCGTTATGCCGAAAGCCTCGCCGGTTTTGCAGCTTCAAAACTTTACAGCCTTGATGATGCCAGGGACATTTTGCATGATATGTTTGTTAAGCTTTGGGAAAACCGGGAGCAGCTTTATATTACCTCCACCTTGCAATCGTACCTTTTTGCTATCATCAGGCACCGCATTATCGATAAGATAAGGAAAAACATAACCCGCGAGGAATATGCCTCCATGGCGCAATCTTTAACCGCAGTTTATGATGCCGGTATAGATAAACAGGTGGAAGCCAAAGAACTTAAGCAAACTATCGATAATTCGCTCGATCAGTTATCCCCCAGGGTAAAAGAAATTTATAAGCTAAGCCGTGAAGAAGGCTTAAGCAACCATGAGATAGCCGAAAGGCTAAACCTGTCCGAACAAACAATAAAAAATCAGCTGTCAGCAGCGCTAAAGCATTTGCGGGGCTCAATAAGCGATATTGGCATTGTTGCTTTTATGGTTTGGTGGTTATGGTAATGATAGATCGTTTGTAGCTTTTTTCTTTTAGTGGCGCATTTTTATTCGAGTTATTATTTGTTTTTTAAAGGCCTCTCATGAGGGCTAAAGCCGTTTTTACTTATAATGGCGCAATTATCAGGACAATAAGCTTGTCGGATTATAGCCAAATTGTTTTTTAAATGCAAAGGAGAAATGTGACAGGTTCTCAAAGCCTGCATCAAAATAAACATCTGAGGGTTTTTTCCTTTTTTCGAATATCTGGTAATGAGCCAATTCCAACCGCTTTTGCGTCAGCCATTGTCCCGGCGGGATCTTAAAAATTTTTCGGAAATCTTTCTTAAAGGTGGTTAGGCTACGGCCGGTTAAGTATCCGAATTTTTCCAGGGAAAGATTGAACATGTAATTCTTCTCCATAAATTCCACCAGGTCGAGTTTTCCTGGTTCTTCAAAATAAGCCAGTATGTTATCTGTGCTTTCATCAATGTTCCGGAGAATCGAAATGGCTTCTTCAACTTTTACGGAAATAATGTTATCGGGCAGCACTTCATCCATTTCAAAGTATGGTAGTAGCGAGGCGAAAAAGCTTTCCAGCAGCAGATGTTTATCAAAGGTCTTAATTTTGTTGTTATAGGGTTGGGTTGCTTTAAATGCGTGCCTTTTATAGTAATCCTCCAGCCGGCCTGGCTTAATGTATATGGATACCGATTTGTAAGGGCGTCCATCCTTCGGCTGTTTAATAACTGCCGATGGCAAGTTTCGGGGTAATAAAAATGTATCGCCTGCAATAAATGTATATGATCGGTCAGGTTGCACAATCCGCATTTCTCCGGAAAGAACACGCGTTAAGGCATGATATTCAATAATGGCATGGCTTTCATAATATTTTTCTGTTGCAGAGGAAAATATGATATCAGCATTTACATGAACTACTCTGCTACCAACCGTATTTGACATACTACAAAGTTAAAAAACAAAAAATATGTATTAACGCATCGTTTTGTTTAGATGATTTACTGATATTTATCCAAAGGGAGGATAATCCGTCAGTTTAACGAATCAGCCCATTCCTTTACGGTCAGTATTGATGCTTGTTTGTTAAGTACTTTAGTGAGCAGAATATTGTGTACTTCCTTATCGGGATCTTCACAGCAATCTGAAAGTATGGTTTGCAAATAATCTTTATCAGCAGCTTCCCTTACTGTACTGAAAACAACGCCGCTTGTAGCAAAACCGGTAATTACTAATTGTTCTGTTTTAAAGGATCGTAAAACAATCTCAAGGTCACTGCCTGCAAATGCGCTGATCCGCTTTTTTGTAACGATAATGTCGCCTGGCTCAGGTGCAACAGCGCGGTGTATTGCTGTGCCTTCGTCAGTTTCTAAAAGCAATGCCCCGCTTTGCTTAATCTGGTAAAAAATTTTGTTGTCAGCACTAATTTCCGGATAGTCATTACGGAAACTGACGACAACGTAAATAACCGGAATGTTGGCTGTTCGTGCGGCAGCTATCGCTTTTCCGATATTTTGCAACAGGGGTGCCGGGTCAGGAAGAAATCCCATGCCCATTCTCTGAATATCCATTACTAATAAAACGGAAGCATGATTGATATTTGTTTTCATAGTCATTTTTTTATTTTTTGCTAATATTTTGTACGATGGTTTTTGTAATTCATTTGTTTTTGTAAATATTTCCGTAATATTCAAAGCCCTCTAACATTTTCAGGATTCCGCTTGCTTGTTTTTTATTGATTTGATGGGACAAAGATAAAAGAAGAGCAGGGGAGCTGTTTTGTTTAAAAGTCGCATTTTGCTTTGTTTAAAAGACAAACCTATACGTCAGTGTGCCATCATACATGGAAAAAGTGGGCTATTAACATTAAAAAGAGAAAAATTGCATCCTTTAAACTTATTTCACTTTCTTATAGTACCTTTTACACCTTCATCCGACAATTAACAAAATTCAAAATAAATGAGCCGTATCGATATTGAAGATATATTAGACCGTTATCTTAAAGGAGAAGCCACACCCGATGAAATTGAGCGTGTTGATGCCTGGTTAAATCAGCACAACGCCCCCGGTGATCAATGGAAGCAGATGGATAAAACCAGCAGGGACAAGTGGCTTTCCGGTTTGTTTAACCAGGTAAAGGATAGTGCCGGTATAAACGGTTCAAAAGTGGTAAAAATGCACCCACAACGAATTTTGTGGCGCAGTATTGCCGCCGTGGCCGCTATGGTTGCAATTGTTTTTAGCATTTATATGGAATGGCCTGCCATTGAAAACAAGATCAACCCGCTACAGTTAACCGTTTTAAATGTACCTGCAAATCAAAAAAAGCAGGTGGTTTTGGCTGACGGCAGTACAATACGGGTAAACTCATTATCACAATTGAAATATCCGGTGGTATTTAACCGCAAAACAAGGGAAGTTTATTTATCGGGCGAGGCTTATTTCGATATCAAACATGATGCTACCCGGCCATTTATTATACATACCGGCAAGGTGGCAACCACAGTTTTAGGTACTGCTTTTAATATCAAAGAGGATAACCTGCTGCATACCATTGTAGTCACCGTAACGCGCGGCAAAGTAAGTGTTGCCAACGGCAAGCAGCAATTAGGGGTTATCACCCCCAACCAGCAGATCAGTTTTAATGTGGTAAATAATCAGCTTATTCAAAAAGATGTTGATACCAAACAGGTGATAGCCTGGGAGGGCGATATCCATTTCGACGATATTTCTTTTGCCGATGCAGCAGCACAACTACAGGATAGGTTTAAGGTTAAGATAAGCTTTACCAACGAAAAGGTTAAGGCCTGCCGTTTTACGGGTACAGCACTTAAAGCAGATAAACTGGATGATATATTAAAAGTAATATGCGCTTTAAACAATGCCTCGTACCAAAATAAACCCGATGGCAGCATTTTAATTGATGGCGCCGGTTGTAACTGATAAAGAAAGTACAATTGATAAAATAACGTTAATTATAAACTGATGCGGACCTGTTTAGCGATATTTTTATTATTGGGCGCCTTGCAGTTACTATTCCCGGTAACAGCAAAGTGTCAAAATATAGCTACAGAAAAGGTGGCGCTTGGCCTGAAAGATGAAAGCCTCGAAGTTGCTATCAAAAAGATAGAACAGCAAACAACCTTACGGTTCTTTTACCATAATGGGGATGTTACGCCGTTGGCCCATCTGAACTTAATAACAGGTAGCCGGACAATTCAGCAAACACTTGAAGTTTTATTGCAAAATACCAATTTGTCCTTCAGGCAGATGGGTAATAACATCTTGCTCGAACGCCGGGAACAGCCAGCTTTTTATGAAATAAGCGGGCGCGTAGCTGACAGCGCTGATAGAAGTGCGGTTGCAAATGCGAGCGTTTTTATAAACAATTCCACCGTAGGTTGTACAACTGATAGCAACGGCAGTTTTAAACTAAATATTACGACACCAGGAAAATATGAAATTGTAGTGTCCATCATTGGTTATGGCAATTATAAAAAAGCGCTGTTTATCGATAATAATATCGCCCTGCCAACTATTGTGATTGCTTCCAGGACCGTTAAGCTATCGGAAGTAAAAGTTACGACCGATCCAAACTGGGACAGAAATTTCAAATTGTTTAATCAAGAGTTTTTAGGCCGGTGGAATTTTCCGGGAAAATGTGTGATTCTGAACCCCGAGGTCCTCGATTTGAACTATGATGAAAAAACAGGCGTATTAACAGCGTCTTCTCCTTATTTTCTGGAGATTGAGAATGAGGCTTTAGGCTACAAGCTAAAATACCTGTTAACAAAATTCTCAAGCAGTAAAAAAAGCGGGAAGGTTACCTACAAAGGTTCGGTGTGGTTTGAAAACCTTACCGGCGATCAGGGCTGGCAACAACTATGGCAAAGAAACAGGAACAAAGCCTATAAAGGTTCAATGATGCATTTTTTGCGCGCGGCACTCGAAAATCAGTTAGCCGCCGAAGGGTTTGAGGTACTAAGATTAAAAAGGCTCGATTTTAACGAGGATAACAGCGTAAAATATATAGAAACATTAGGCAAAACATACCTGCAGGCCGATGACTTTGTTAAGCTTACCAATAAAAGGGATGTTTATGCGCTTAGTTTTAAAGACCGCCTGTATGTGATGTACACTAAAATACATAATTATAAAGGCAACCTCGCAACTATTCCTTTAGGTTATCAGCCCAGCTATGCCAAAACTTCGCTTGTAATGGTTTCCCCTTACACATTTTTTGACAACAACGGTATCATTATGAACCCCGAAAGTATCGCTTTTGAAGGCTACTGGGCCGATAGCAGGGTAGCCGAAATTTTACCTTCTGATTATAGTCCCGACAATTAATAATAAAATATAAATGATCTGATAGTCAATTATTAAACCAATGAAGAACCTCTTAAAGTCGTTGATTTTATTGACAATTGTTTTCCAGTTGTTATTTACAACGGCCGGGAAGGCGCAGGGCATCGATACAGAAAAGGTAACACTTGGTTTAAAAAGTGAAAGCCTTGAAACTGCAATAAAAAAGATAGAGGCACTTACATCTTTCAGGTTCTTTTATCACGATATGGACGTTAGGCCATTGGCCCATCTAAATTTAACGCCCGGTACACGTACTATTGAACAAACCCTCGATGAATTATTGCAAAACACCACCCTGTATTACCGGCAGATAGATGGTAATATTTTATTGGAGCGTAAACGGCAGCAGGTTTCCTTTGAAATAACAGGGCGTGTGGTGGATAGTTTAGGTAAGAAACCTGTAGCCAATGCAAGCGTATTTTTAAGTAAGACGATTGTTGGGGCCAAAACCGCAGACGACGGCGTTTTTACCTTACAAAATATAAAACCCGGCAAATACGATCTGGTAGTATCCATCATCGGCTATGGCACTTATATTCAAACTACAACGGTTAGCAGTAGCAATATCACTTTGCCTGACATTATTATATCCCCAAAAACAATTGCGCTAAAAGAGGTAACCGTAAAACCTTTAACGGATGCTGCACGGGAAAAGGACTATGAATTGTTTAAAGCTGAATTTGTAGGAACATCGGAACTGGCCAACGAATGTAAAATACTGAACCCCGAAATACTCGACCTTGATTACGATGAAAAAGGACATATACTGACAGCTTCATCACCCGATTTTTTAGAAATTGAAAATGCTGCCTTAGGATATAAGATAAAATATTTATTGGCTAACTTTAAGCTGGATTACAGCGCCTTAGCAAAATTTCGGCTCGATTATAAAGGTTCTGTTTTGTTCGAAGAGATGAAGGGGACGCCTGCACAGCAAAAACGCTGGCAAAAACGGCGGCGCCAGGTTTATGAAGGCTCTGTTATGCATTTTCTGCGTGCGGCTCTAAATGACAGTATAGGCCTGGAGGGCTTCAGGGTGCTCCGGTTAGAAAGATACGAAAACCCGGAACGGCCAGCCGATAGTTTAATTGAAGCTAAAATCGAATCCTGTAAAAGATCAGAAACGGCTGGCAGGCGTGATTCATTATCGTTTTGGACAAAAAAGGCCAGGTTGCCAAAACTGATCGAAAAACTCACGCCAATCCCCTTAAGTAAAAATGATATCATAACACCTCAAAATAAACAAGGGCTTTTTGCGCTTGGGCCTGGTAGCGATGACGAGGCGCTTTATGTCACCTATAATAAAAACCGTCATTTTTATATAAATATCCAGGCAACCTATGTAGATAACCCCAATAATAGCGAAACTTCTATAATAAACTTTATAGCCCCATATGCTTTTTTCGACCGTAACGGCTGGCTTGAACCAAATAGTGTGGCATTTACGGGGGTATGGGGCAGAAACAGGGTAGCAGACCTTTTGCCTATTGATTATGAGACAAAGGAAATGGCAGGGCAGGGCATTAAAAATATTTCAAATCAGCCATAACCATTAAAACAAATTAGTACATATAATTAAATATTAAACTTATGCGTATCCCCTCAACCTTATCATTCTTATTAATGGTCATTTTCCAGTTGTTGTTCTCAACAGCAGGTAAAGGGCACGGCATATTCACGCCTTTTTCCTATCACAATTTAAAGAAAAGTAACCAGGCCTATTTCGCCATAAAAGGAAGGGCGATAAACAGTGCCGATAAAAAGGTATTGGCAAACGCCAGTGTATTTTTAAGTAATACCACCATCGGGGCTAAAACCGGTAACGACGGCGGTTTTACGTTTCAAAAAGTAAGCCCGGGCAAGTACACCCTGGTCATATCCATCATAGGCTTCGAAACCTATACCGAAAGTGTCACAGTGGACAAAAGCAATGTCAATTTACCTGATATTCAGTTAACTCCCAAAACGATTATTTTAAACGAAGTAAAAATAGTAGCTAAGACCGATGCCGAAAGGGAACAGTATTACGAATGGTTTAAAGACGAATTTTCAGGAAGATCTGACCTGGCCGAAGATTGTAAAATATTAAACCCGGAAATTATTGATTTAGATTACGATAAAAAAAACAGTACTCTTACTGCGTCAGCGGACGGTTTTCTGCAAATTGAAAATGATGCGCTGGGATACAAAATAAAATATCTGCTTACTGATTTTACTTTAACCAACCAGCAGGCTAATGCCGAGAAGGTCCATTATGAAGGCTCCGCCCTATTTGAGGAAATGAAAGGAAGCTCTGCGGAGCAAAGGCGCTGGAAAAAAAGACGGGAGGGTGTTTATGAAAACTCGCCTATGCATTTTTTGCGTTCGCTGGCTGCTGATCCTTTTAACCGTTCAACCATGCCCCAATTTTTCCGGGAGGGATTTTGGGTACTGCGTTTTGCAAGGTATCCAAATCCTAAACGGCCAGATGACAGTTTAATCCAGGCTAAGATAAATTTTTACAAAAATTTAAAATCATCAGGAACCTACGCGAAAGACTCCCTTTCCCGGTGGGTTAAAATAGATAAACTGCCAAAAACAATTGATACAGTGATGCCTAAAATGCTGCAAAAAGAGGATTTCGTAAAACCTACCGACCAGAACGGCGTATTTGCGCTTGGCCTTACGCGTAATGTCTATTCGCTTTACATCAACTATGATAAAGGCCGTTTTAGTAATTACCACGATGGTTATAATTTAGATGTACACGGGATTGACAACTTAGCCAGCTTTCAGAATACAGAAAATACTTTAGTAAGCTTCAATAACCAATACGCTTTATTTGATGGGAACGGTTGTGCCTTTAATCCCAATAGCCTGGTATTTAGTGGTGTATGGGGCAAGTACAGGATTGCTGAACTCTTGCCCGTTGATTATGACGCCGGAACAGGTACAAACTCCCGGTTTGATGATGGAGATTTGAACGATTCTGTACCTGCGCTGAAAGTTCCGCTGAACGATGACCTGGTAAAACTAAAAGACTTATCGGACAATTCGACGCTCAAATTCGGGATAGAAAAACTATACCTGCAATTCGACAAACCCTACTACGCGCTTGGTGATACTATATGGCTTAAAGCCTACCTTTTAAATCCGTATTTAACAGCATCTGATAAAAGCAGCACGATGTATATCGATATTGCCAACGACAGCAATAAGGTTGTAAAGCAATACAAACTGCCGGTAGCCGAAGGGCTAAGCTGGGGCAATATCACACTTGGCTACAAGGATTTTTCGGCAGGTACTTATACCCTGCGGGCCTATACCAACTGGATGCGCAATTTTGGAACAGATTATTTTTTTAGCAAAAGCTTTTATGTTGCGGGCAATGGCGAAAATGGCTGGCTGGTAAATAAGCAGCTAAAAGAATTGACAGGCAGCGGCGATACTACAAATATTAAGTTACAACTGAGTGATATAAATAAGGCGCCTGCAGCCAATAAAACCTTGCAACTACAGGCAATGGTTGGCAACAAGCGCGTGTATAAACAAACCATGCAAACCGATAATAATGGCCTGTTGAATATTAATTTGAAAGCTCCCGAAAAATTGGCCAACTTAACTATTATTGCCGAAAGTGTGCCTGCAGGTAAAAAAGCGGTTATCCCCATTAATTTAAACCGTGCTAAAAATACCGACATCCAGTTTTTGCCGGAAGGCGGCAGCCTGGTTGCAGGTTTCCCGGCGCATATAGCATTTAAGGCCATAGGCGAAGACGGCAAGGGGATTGATGTTTCGGGAATAGTAATTGGTCGCAACCAACAACAGGTGGCCGAATTTAAATCGCTGCATCTGGGCATGGGCAGTTTTGACTTATCCGTGCAAAACGGTGAAAGCTATACAGCAAAAGTAACCTTGCCCGGCGGCGTAACAAAAGAATACCAATTGCCCGCAATAAAAGCTACCGGGGTGGTTTTAAAGGTAGAAAACCCAATGGAAACCGATTCGTTAACGATTGCTGTTGCCGCCACTGCAGATATTGCCCGGTTAGAGAGCAATTATTTTTTAATTGGCAAAGCAAGGGGTGTTATTTGCTATGCAGCTGTTTTTAACTTTCATAACGGCGCCCTGGTAAAAAGAAAAATAGCTAAAAGCCTTTTTCCTTCCGGGATAACACATTTTACGGTCATGACGGCCAATAAGCAGCCTTTAAACGAACGCCTGGTTTATATCGATCACAATGATAACCTCAATCTTCAAATTAAAACGAACCATTCAAGTTACCATTCGAGAGATAGCGTGGCGCTAAGAATAAAAGTAACCGACAAAACCGGCAGGCCTGTTGAAGGCAGTTTTTCACTTGCTGTTACTGACGATGCCCAGGTTAATAAAGACGTGTTGAACGATGGAAACATCGTTACCCGCATGCTGCTTACTTCCGATCTGAAAGGTTATGTTGAGGAACCGGGTTATTATCTTTCATCAAAAACCACCGAAGCCCGGCAGGCGCTTGATAACCTGCTGCTTACCCAGGGCTGGGTTGGGTGCAATTGGGAACAGGTTTTTAACCCTCCGGTGATAAATTACCAGCCCGAACATGACTTTGCCGTAACGGGACGTGTTGTAAACGTATTTAATAAGCCCGTTAAAGGGACGGACGTACTGCTGTTTTCGAAAACGCCGGCTATACTGATGGATACCGTAACCGATAAAGAAGGAAGATTCGTCTTTGAAAATTTCCCGCGGATTGATACGCCGGTGTTTATCGTCAAAGCAGTGAATAAACACGGTAATAGCTTTAATGTCAGCGTTAGCGTTGATGAAGCAAAGCCGCCTGAATTTACTGGCACCAATGCCCCTTTAATGGCGCCATGGTATATAAACAGCGATACCACTTTGCTCAATTATACAAAAACCGACGCCCTTTTACAGCAGGATTATTTGCCGGCGGGGGGGCACAGGCTAAAAGAAGTAAAAATATCAGCAAAAAAAATAATAAAAGACTCGCAAAACTTGAATGGGCCGGGCAACGCTGATATTGTACTTGACGAAAATGATCTTGAAAAAGCAGGAAAAAAAACCTGGCTCCAGTTATTGCAGGAGAATATTAAAGGGTTTAGGGTAGCCTATCAATCCCGTACGGTTAACACAACGGTTTATTCCGGCAATGTGCCCATAACTATTGCCACTAATTATAAATCGTTTGGCTGGTATTACATTAATTTTAGGTTTGCCAGGATAATTATAGATGGTATAGAATTAACACCCTCGTTACTGTCAACATTGGCAGCCGTGAGCACCGATAGGATAATTAATTTAAATTATTACCTCAACGCCCATGATGCAGAAGATATAAAAGGCATTGAGGTAAATTACTCATCAAAATATAATGACCGGTACGGGCTAAGATTTCAGGGCTTTGACGATGCTTTCATCGAGATCACTACAAGATCAGGCGGCGGGCCGTTTTTAGGCACTAACACGCCCGGCCTGTATTTATATAAACCATTGGCTATTAGTGTGCCCGCGCAGTTTTACAAACCCAGGTACAGCGTAACTGATACAACTAATCATAAAACCGACCTTCGCTCAACCATTGATTGGGAGCCAAATATTAAAACCGGCATAAACGGCGAAGCAAAGGTGTTTTTTTACACGGCAGATAAGCCCTCAACCTATACCGTAACCATTGAAGGCGCTGATATGAACGGAAGCCTGGCCGAAAAAAAAAGCAAGATCACCGTAAAATGACAGGAGTTCGGTATAAACGCCGTATTCGCCTCACCCTGCCCTCTCCAAAAGGAGAGGGTTCTAAAAAAAAGCGTGAAGCTAAAGTCCTCTCCTTTGGAGAGGATATAGGTGAGGCGAACGCAATGCCAGAGTTAAAAACTATATCGACTTCACGTTAAAATAAAACATATACCCTATGAAATTATCTAAAATTTATCGGCTGGTTTTAATCACTTTCTTAATTTTAGGCGCGCCTGGGTTTTGTTTCTCACAATCGTCGCCTTTAAAAAATATATTGCTAAATATTAAGGCTTTATCCGATAGCTCAATCAAAACTTATACGCCTGAAAAACTTTACCTGCAATTTGATAAACCATATTATGCCATTGGCGATACGATATGGCTCAAGGCTTACATTTTCAATGCCGTTTACTTTACTGCTTCGGATAAAAGCGGCATCATGAATATTGACATTGTTAACGATAGTAATAAAATTATCAAACAATACCGTTTGCCTGTAGCGGCCGGGCTAAGCTGGGGCAATATCAGCCTTGATGAAAAGGTTTTTTCACAAGGCACCTTTACCATCCGCGCTTACACTAACTGGATGCGCAATTTTGGGCCGGATTGTTTTTTCTATAAGAGTTTTTATGTTACCGGTAGCGGCGAAAATAACTGGCTGGTGAATAAACAAGTAAAACTATCGATGGAAAACGGCAACAATACCGCAGAGGTTAAATTGCAGTTGAGCGATATAAATAAAATACCCGCTGCCAATAATGCTTTACAACTACAGGTAATGGCCGGGAGTAAACATTTGTATAAACAAACCATCCAAACAGACCAAAGCGGCTTATTGAACGTCAATTTCAAAATCCCCGAAAAATCAGCCAACCTTGCCATTGTGGCTGAAAGTAGCCCGGCGGGTAAAAAAGCCGTTATCGCCATCAATTTAAACCGTCCTGAAAATACCGATATTCAATTTTTACCCGAAGGCGGCAACCTTGTTGCCGGTTTGCCTGCCCATATCGGCTTTAAGGCAATCGGCGAGGATGGTAAAGGGGTTGACGTTTCAGGCGTGATTACAGATCATAATCAACAACAGGTGGCGGAGTTTAAATCATTGCACAACGGCATGGGCACCTTCGACCTTACAGCACAGGACGGGGTAAGCTACAAAGCCAAGGTAACTTTACCAGGCGGTTTGGTAAAAGAATATCCATTGCCTGTTATAAAAACCATCGGCATGGTTTTAAAGGTAAAAAATCCGATTGAAGGAGATTCGATAGAAGTTGCCGTTGCCGCGACTAATGATATAGCCAAATCAGGCGGCAATTATTTTTTGATTGGCAAAGCACGCGGTATAGTTTGTTATGCGGCCATTTTTAATTTTAATGATGGCGGCTTTATAAAAAGAAAAATTGCGAAAAGCCTGTTTCCTTCCGGGATAACAAATTTTACTATCATGTCGACAGATAAAAGGCCATTAAATGAACGGCTGGTTTATATCGATCATCATGATAATTTGGATATACATTTGGCAACAAACAAACCCGAATATCATTCGAGGGACAGCATTGCTTTAAAAATAAAAGTAATTGATAATGCGGGTAACCCAGTCGCAGGCAGCTTTTCGCTCGCAGTTACCGATGATGCCCAGGTTAAAAAGGATACGATAAAAGATGAGAATATGCTTAACCGGATGTTGCTCACTTCTGACTTAAAAGGATACATTGAGCAGCCCGGTTACTATCTTTCATCAAAAACCGCCGAAGCATGGCAGGCGCTTGACAACCTGCTGCTTACACAGGGGTGGGCAGGGTACGATTGGGGCCAGGTTTTTAATCCTCCGGCCATAACCTACCAGCCCGAGCATGAATTGGCTGTCAGAGGCAATGTTGTTAATGTTTTTAACAAGCCCGTAAAAGGCACTAATGTGCTGTTGTTTTCAAAAACGCCATCGATATTGATGGATACTACTACAAACGCAACAGGTGCGTTTGCTTTTGATCATTTCCCTAAAATTGATACCCCGATATTTGTGCTAAAGGCGGTTAACAAAAACGGCAAAAGTTTTAATGTGCTGATCAATGTAGATGAAGTAAGGCCGCCTGAATTTACAAAGGAAAATAACCGGTCATTAGAACCCTGGTATGTAAACAGCGATACTACGTTGCTTAATTATACTAAAAGCAATACCGTTTTAATGCAGCAGGATTATGTTAAGGGCGGCAACCATTTGCTGAAAGAAGTAAATATAACAGCAAAGAAAATTGTACAAGGTTCACAAAATTTGAACGGGCCGGGTGAAGCCGATATAATATTAGATGAAAAAGACCTGGAAAAGGCCGGTAAAAAAAACTTTTTGCAATTGCTTGAAGAAAATGTAAATGGTTTCAGAGAAAAGGCGATACCCTTCGCAAGTGGCCCGATGGATTCCATTATGTGGTATTACCTGCATGATAAAAAGGCGGTACTCGTAATAGACGGGATACTTTTAAATGATGTTTATCAGCCGCTTGGTTTCCTTACTTTAAAAAACTATTTGGAGTCACATAATGCAGAAGATATTAAAGGAATCGAGGTGATGTCATCAGATGTCAAAAGTATGAACTATGTTAACCGGTTCGGATATAGCCCATTAGCGCAAGATCATTCTGATCGCTTCAAACCAGCAGATGCATTTTGGTACGTTTTTATCGAAATTACCACCCGCTCGGGTCATGGCCCGATCATTGATAACACCCCGGGCATGTATTTATATAAACCTTTGGCCATAAGCGTACCAAAACAGTTTTATAAACCAAAATATACCGTAAATGACACTACGAAACATTTACCCGATCTGCGCTCAACAATCGACTGGGAACCAAATATTAAAACCGGTATAAACGGGGAGGCAAATATATTTTTTTATACAGCCGATAAACCATCAACCTATACTATCACCATAGAAGGCGCCGACATGAACGGAAACCTGGGCTATAAATTGGGGAAGATTATAGTTAAAGGGAAATAGATTCTATAGCGTAGCCTGGTATTTTTAATAACCAACCAACTTGTCATTTCGAGGAACGAAACAATCTCTTCGCGTTCATTTTCGTTATGCATTGACGTTAATACACTGACGTTGGCGCATTGACGACGAGATTGCTTCGTTGTTCCCTGCCTGCCGGCAGGCAGGCTCCTCGCAATGACAAAGTTTTTAATTTCTTAAATGTGCATCAACAAAAAACCCCGTCGTGCTCATCACAACGGGGTTTATTTTTTGAGCGGTTGATTGAATGAGCGGTTAATGAAACCTAATCAACTTAATCCAACCCAATCAACTTATAACTAAAAATTACTTCTGCTCTTCTTCTTCGGGCTTTTTACTTTCGCCTTTGTTTTGGGCAGCAATTTTTATTTCGCCGCTTTCTTTGTCAAAGTCAATTTCCATGGTATCGCCTTCGCTCAGTTCGCCTTTAAGTATTTCTTCGGCAATCGGGTCTTCCAAATATTTCTGGATGGCGCGTTTTAACGGACGTGCCCCGAACTGCGAATCATAACCTTTATCGGCAATAAACTCTTTGGCTGCAAGCGTAAGCTCAATTTTATAGCCCAACATATGCACCCTGTTAAACAGGTAAGCCAGTTCGATATCGATGATCTTGAATATTTCTTCTTTACCAAGCGAGTTAAACACGATCACGTCATCAATACGGTTCAAAAACTCAGGTGCGAAAGCGCGTTTCAAAGCATTTTCAATTACACCCCTCGAATGCGAATCGGCCTGTGTAGTTTTTGCGCTGGTGGTGAAACCAACACCCTGACCAAAGTCCTTCAACTGGCGTGCGCCAATATTGGAGGTCATGATGATAATGGTATTCCTGAAATCAACCTTGCGGCCTAATGAATCGGTCAGCTGGCCTTCATCCAAGACCTGTAGTAATATGTTAAATACGTCAGGGTGTGCTTTTTCAATTTCATCCAGCAATACAACTGCATATGGCTTGCGGCGTACTTTCTCGGTCAGCTGTCCGCCTTCTTCATACCCAACATAACCCGGAGGCGCACCAACTAAACGAGATACGGCAAATTTTTCCATATACTCGCTCATGTCTATCTGGATCAAAGCATCCTCGGTATCAAACATAAAGCGTGAAAGCTCTTTTGCAAGTTCAGTTTTACCAACACCGGTAGGGCCCAGGAATATAAACGAGCCAATTGGCTTTTTCGGATCTTTTAACCCGGCACGCGTACGCTGGATTGCGCGGGTCAATTTCTTGATCGCATCTTCCTGACCAATAACTTTGCTGCCCACGGTTTCTGCCATGTTCAGCAGTTTATGGCTGTCGGCCTGGCCCACACGCTGAACGGGGATACCGGTCATCATGCTCACCACTTCGGCAACGTTATCTTCAGTTACGGTATAGCGTTTTGATTTTGTTTCAGCTTCCCAAATTGCTTTGGCCTGCTCCAACTCTTCCAATAAATGCTTTTCAGTATCACGCAGTTTGGCCGCTTCTTCGTATTTCTGGCTGCGTACCACTTTGTTTTTCTCTATCTTGATGAGTTCGATCTTCTGCTCGATATCCAAAATGTTTTGCGGCACATGGATATTGGTAAGGTGAACGCGCGAACCCGATTCATCCAAGGCATCGATGGCTTTGTCCGGTAAAAAACGGTCGGTAATATACCTCGTGGTTAAAGTAACGCAAGCGTTAATAGCTTCAGGAGTATAAGTTACGCCATGGTGCTCTTCGTATTTTTCTTTTATGCGGTTCAGTATCTCGATGGTTTCATCAGGCGTAGCCGGTTCAACCATCACCTTTTGAAAACGACGGTCTAAAGCGCCATCTTTTTCAATATACTGGCGATATTCATCCAAAGTAGTTGCGCCAATGCATTGTATTTCGCCACGTGCTAACGCCGGTTTGAACATATTTGAAGCATCCAGCGAACCTGATGCGCCGCCTGCGCCAACTATGGTATGTATCTCATCGATAAATAAAATAACATCCGGCGATTTTTCAAGCTCGTTCATTACCGCTTTCATACGTTCTTCAAACTGGCCGCGGTATTTTGTACCGGCAACCAATGAAGCCAGATCAAGCGTAACCACGCGTTTGTTAAACAACACACGAGAAACTTTACGCTGAACGATCCTCAATGCCAAACCCTCGGCAATGGCTGATTTACCAACACCGGGTTCGCCTATTAATATAGGGTTGTTCTTTTTACGACGGGATAATATTTGCGATACCCTTTCAATTTCTTTTTCGCGGCCAACAATTGGGTCAAGGCGGCCATCTTCGGCTGCTTTTGTTAAATCGCGGCCAAAATTGTCGAGTACAGGTGTTTTTGATTTGATATCGGATACTTTTTTAGGCTGGCTGAATGATTCTTCTTCTTTAAAGTCATCATCGCCGCCGGTTGGTGATCCCGGCATCTCGTCAGTTACATCGTTTTTGTGCGACTCAACTTCGCTTTTAAATACTTCGTAATTCACGTTAAACTGTACTAATATCTGCGAGGCGATATTATCTTCGTCGCGAAGGATAGACAGTAACAAATGTTCGGTACCTATCACATCGCTTTTAAAGATTTTTGCCTCAAGGTAAGTGATCTTTAAAACTTTTTCCGCCTGTTTTGTCAACGGGATACTCCCAATGTGCACATTTGTGCCTATGGTACCCTTTACAGCATCCTCAACCGAGCGTCGTAATTTTGCTGTGTCAACGCTTAATTCCTTCAATAATTTAATTGCAACGCCGTCACCGTCCCTTATCAAACCCAACAAAAGGTGCTCAGTACCAATATAATCATGCCCAAGGCGCAAGGCCTCCTCTCTGCTATATTGAATAACATCCTTAACCCGCGGCGAAAATTTAGCTTCCATATATATCCTTCCGATTTATGAACGCCCTAATGTATTAATTTGTTTCAATAATCAGGGCGTATTCTTTTTACACATATCAACAATATTATTGCCAAGTTTTGTAGTTACAGGTAAAGCAGACATTCAGATGATATGCGATACAAAAAACTTAAACTTTATTTAGCAATTTTATAAATAAAACCCGCAATTACAATGAATTTTTATAAAAAAATGATTTATTTATACCTTTTTGATATTATTATGTTGAAATAGTTTAATTTAAGTACGGTCCATTTGTCATTAATGCGACATTGGCAGACAAAATAACTAATACTATGACATTACGGCATTAGTTTTTGTTACAGGGTTGGTTGGTTGATCGGTTGATTAAGTGAGTGGTTGATTAAGGAAAAAGATGGCGGTTCCTTTTTTTAACTCAATCAACTTAATCCAACCCAATAAACCAATAATTTCCAATAACAACATATATACGAAAAATGATTGTCAAATGATTTGCTAAAAGCATAATTTCGCACATATTTGTTTCCACAATCCGGAATCATAATCCAAAATTCACTAATTCAAAAATTCACCAATTATAAAATGGCAGACGAAAAAATAATTTTTTCAATGGCAGGGGTTAGTAAGGTTTAACCTGGCTTATTATGAACTTATTCACGGAGCTAAAAAGTCATCTCGACAGCCACGTTAAAGGTGTGAAACTCCTTCAACCGTTATTATTTCAGGGTATCCCCGGTTTGCGGTTTGACCTTCAGGCTCCCCTACTTGATACAAACGATGATGCTTATTTCATTGAAGTTGTGAAACGCATGGACAAGATACATTCGATAACAACTTCTGAAAGTGATTCGATAATGTTGTTTTATCAGAAGTATACATACAAGCGTAGAAAAATAAGGAAAGCCAACTATTTATTTAAGCAACTGAACAGGTCCTCAGCAATAATACAATATAAAAGAAAAAGGACCGACCTCTATGGCGATAATGTTGCACCGTCAGACGGGCATTGCGAGGTAGTAATAAAAGACACAGCATGCAATATCAATTTCCACAATCTATATGTTGCGACCGGTAATATGGATTTTGGCAGAATCCCGTTTTTAACTGCCCGTGCCGGGGAATTATACATCGTAAACCTTTCAAGGAATACGGTTACAATAATGTACGATGATAGAGGTTGCGATATAATCTCGTTGGATACTGATTTGCTTAGCGTTTATTATAAAGAGCTTTCGGACTTGATATTAGAAGTTAACAGACCTCAAATTATCGAGAACCTGCAAATTAAAGCTTTAATGCATCTTAATAAAACCTATCCCAACTTAATCAACAATTCCCTAATTTAGCCCTTCAATCCGAAATTAATCGACTATCCAAAAAATCACTAATTCACTAATTCAAAAATTCACCAATTATAAAATGGCAGACGAAAAAATAATTTTTTCAATGGCAGGGGTTAGCAAGGTTTACCCGCCGCAAAAAACAGTATTAAAAAATATCTATTTATCATTTTTCTACGGCGCCAAAATCGGTGTTATTGGCTTAAATGGTTCCGGGAAATCCTCCTTGTTAAAAATTATAGCGGGCATCGATAAAACTAACATCGGTGAGGTTGTTTTTTCGCCCGGATATACTGTAGGTTATTTGAGCCAGGAGCCTGAACTCGATCCCAACAAAACCGTGAAAGAGGTTGTGGAAGAGGGGGTTGCAGAAACCACTGCCCTACTAAAAGAGTACGAAGAGATCAACGAAAAATTTGGCCTGGAAGAATATTATGGCGATGCCGATAAAATGGATAAACTGATGGTGCGCCAGGGCGAATTGCAGGATAAAATTGATGCTGTAAATGCCTGGGAGCTTGATGTTAAGCTGGAACGTGCGATGGATGCCCTGCGCTGCCCTGATCCTGACGCCAAAATATCGGTACTATCAGGTGGTGAACGCCGCCGGGTGGCTTTATGCCGTTTGCTTTTGCAGGAGCCGGATGTATTGTTGCTTGATGAGCCTACCAACCACCTTGACGCTGAATCGATAGACTGGCTGGAACAACATTTAAAACAATATAAAGGCACCGTAATAGCTGTTACCCACGACCGTTACTTTTTGGATAATGTGGCCGGATGGATACTGGAACTTGACCGTGGCGAAGGCATCCCATGGAAGGGAAATTATTCCTCGTGGCTTGATCAGAAAGCCAAACGCCTGGCGCAGGAAGATAAAACCGAAAGCAAACGCCAGAAAGCATTGGAGCGGGAGCTGGAATGGGTGCGCATGGGGCCAAAAGGCCGGCATACCAAATCAAAGGCGCGTTTGTCAAACTATGATAAATTAGCATCCGAAGAAACAAAGGACAGGGAAGAAAAATTGGAGCTGTTTATCCCGCCGGGCCCGCGTTTGGGCAATGTAGTGATTGAGGCCAATGGTGTAAGTAAATCGTACGGAGAAAAGCTATTGTTTGATAATTTGAATTTCTCGCTGCCGCCAGCCGGCATTGTTGGTATCATAGGCCCAAACGGTGCTGGTAAAACCACGTTGTTCCGTTTAATAACCGGGCAGGACCAGCCTGATGCAGGTACTTTCCGCGTAGGCGAAACCGTTCATTTGGGTTATGTAGACCAGTTGCATGATGACCTTGACCCCAATAAATCAGTTTGGGAAAATGTTACCGGCGGGTTGGAAACTATTTTGGTAGGCAACAAGCCGATCAACTCACGGGCTTATGTATCCCGCTTTAACTTTAACGGCGCCGATCAGCAAAAAAAGGTAGGCGTTTTATCGGGCGGGGAACGTAACCGGGTGCATTTGTCCATAACCCTAAAAAAAGGTTCGAACGTGCTGCTGCTGGATGAGCCTACCAATGATATTGACGTAAACACCCTCCGTGCCCTTGAAGAAGCATTGGAAAATTTCGGCGGCTGCGCCGTAGTGATCAGTCACGACCGGTGGTTTTTGGATAGGATATGCACGCACATCCTCGCCTTTGAAGGCAACAGCCAGGTTTATTTTTTTGAAGGCAATTACAGCGATTATGAAGAAAACCGCAAAAAACGGTTAGGGGATGTTGCACCGAAGAGGATTAAGTATAAGAAGTTGACGGTGTAGGGGAAAGGTAATTAGAATTGCTATAGTAAAGGTTTTTTATGTACAGGCATCTGAATACATTCGCAATTGGTGGTTTGCAAAGCGTTGGTTACGTCAATGAAAGCGATATGTTAATTGTTTTATCCTCACAAGGGCGTGGGATTTTCAACTGCTTGACAGGAGAAAAAATTTACAGGGATGACTATGATTGGTGGGGTGATTTTGAACAGGAAAATAGTTTGATAAGAGGATTTGACGGTGAGGCTGGAAAAGTAATAAAGACTTTTGGGCTTTATAATCCAAATGAACACATGCCTTATCAAACGGCTGAAGGATATCAATTGCAATTAACGGAACCGCAACCTGACGACCCGCCATTTGAAAAGTATCTTGTTCAATCCATATTTATTTCCGGGCCTCCAAGAGAAAGTAAAACTTTTGTTTCTAAAGATGGGCCGTGCGAATTTCGGGCATTTGGCTTTTCAGAAACCGGGAATTCATTTGTGGTAGCGTCAAGTTGTGAATTAGTGATGTGGGGCAAAACGCAATAACCCAAGATTTCTAAGGCTTTCAAAAAATTCACAAATCACCCGACATGGCGGCCATGTGTTGCCCCTACAGGGCAATATTTATTTCATTTCTTTTCTACCAATATTGGGCACCTAACGGCGCCGGATATCCACTGTTAACGTTCACGGCCCCGTTAGGGGCCAAATATCGGTAGCAACAAGAAGAACAGGGGTTTTGTGCCGTAGGTACAAAATATATTCGCCGACCATCCCCGCCATGCGAATTGGTTAATGTTATTTGACGCAAACCATTATATTGCATCATTAACCCGATAAACCATGGCCAATACCTACACCCAAATTCACATTCAATGCGTGATGGCGGTAAAATACCGCCAATCTTTAATTCAACCGGAATGGAAAGACGAACTCCAAAAATATATCACCGGAATTGTGCAAAATCACGGGCATAAAATGCTTGCCATCAATAATATGCCCGACCATTTGCATTTATTTTTTGGCTTTCGGCCAACCCAATCGCTCTCTGATTTGATGCAAATTGTAAAAGGCGAATCGTCTGAATGGATAAATCTACAGTCGTTTACACCTGCTACGTTTCGGTGGCAGGAGGGTTATGGCGCGTTTTCCTATTCACGGTCGCATGTTAAGCCTGTGATTAAATACGTGATGAACCAGGAAGAGCATCATCGCAAAAAGACATTTTTGGAAGAATATCAGCAAATGCTGGATCAATTTGAGGTTGACTATGACGAGCGGTATATATTTAAATTACCGGAATAATTGTATGGCGAATAGGTTTCGTACCTACGGCACGAAAAACTAATTCATTTTTTTTCTACCGATATTTTGCCCCTAACGGAGCCGGTCCAGGGGATTAAGATTTGCGAAGTTTCAAAAACTTCGCAAATCTAACTTTTGTCATTTTCAAATCTTCAAATCCTCACATTTTCAAATTAATCAACCCTACCAAACCTTCACCCGCAAACTATCCGGCCGGTACATTTTATCACCGGGCTTTACGTTAAATGCTTTGTAGAACTCAGGCATGTTGGAGAATGGGCCGTTTACGCGGTACATTGGCGGCGAATGGGGGTTATTGCTGATGCTCATCCTTTCCGTTTCATCGCGAATTTTACTTTGCCATACGCGGGTTAATGATAAAAAGAAACGCTGATCGGGCGTAAAGCCATCAATTTCGGTATCGCTTTTACCTTCCGGCGTATTTTTAAAGGCCTGGTAGGCTATCATGGCGCCGCCAACATCGGCAAGGTTTTCGCCCTGGGTAAGTTCGCCGTTAACGTGCAGGTTACCCAAAACGGTAAACTGGCTATACTGATCGATCAGCACCTTAACCCTTGCTTTAAATTTGGCGGCATCTTCGGGTGTCCACCAATCTTTTAGGTTGCCGTCTTTGTCGTACTGGCGACCCTGGTCGTCAAAACCGTGGGTCATTTCATGACCGATAACCACACCGATAGCCCCGTAATTGATAGCATCGTCTGCATCTTTATCAAAAAACGGGAACTGCAATATCCCTGCCGGGAACACGATCTCATTTGCCAGTCCGTTATTGTAGGCATCGATGGTAGGCGGCGTCATTTGCCATTCCGAGCGGTCGACCGGTTTACCCACTTTTTTGATCATTTCGCGGTAGTTATGCGCGGCGATTGATTGCTCATTTTGATAATAAGCATCCTTGCTGATCTGTACGTCATCATATTTCTTCCATTTATCCGGATAGCCTATCTTTTTGGTAAAGGCAGCTAGTTTTTCGACCGCCCGTTTCTTTGTTTCGGGGCTCATCCAGTCCAGTTTTTCTATCCGTTCTTTATAAACGGCCTGTAAGTTATTTACCAGGTCAAGCATCCGGGTTTTGGCTTCAGGCGGAAAATATTTTGCCACGTACAACTGCCCAAGCAATTCGCCAAGACCATTATCGATATCTTCCGACATTAATTTCCAGCGGTCGCGCTGCTGTTTCTGCCCACTCAGCACTTTCCCGAAGAAATCAAAATGCGCATCCCTGAAAGCTTTGCTCAGGTAGGTTGATGCCCCGCTCAATGCTTCAAACGTCGCCTTATCTTTCCAAACATCGATCGGCTGGGATTTCAGCAGGCCATCCAGCGCTTTATAATAGCCAGGCTGCCCGACTAAAACGGTATCTGCTTTCAGTTCCATCCTGCTAAAGGCATCCTGAAGGTCAACATCCGGCATCTGTTTTTGAAAATCGGCAAAGGTAAATTTGTTGTAATTTTTTACCGGGTCGCGTAGCTGAACAGGGGTTAGGTGCGATGTGGCAATTGCAGTCTCCAGTTTTAAAATGCCTGCCGCTTTTGCGTTTGCAGTTGCAGCATCAACACCGGTTAAAGTAAACAGTTTGGCTATATATTTAACGTAGCCATCCAGTATTTTTTTGGAGGCTGAATCTGTTTTAAAATAATAATCACGATTAGGCAGGTTCAGGCCGGTCTGGTCAAAATGTGCGGCATTTTTGGTGCTGATCCTGTCATCAGGCGATATGTAAAAACCAAACAGGAAGCCGTCGCCGGTTTTAAAACCATCGGCGGCCAGTTTTACCAGGTCTTTATAATCTTTAACGGCAGCAATTTTGGCCAGCTGGGGCTTCACAGGATCATAGCTTAATTTTTCAATAGCTACGGTATCCATGCCACTTTTAAACATATCACCTACTTTTTGGTTGATGCTGCCGGCGGTATCATCATGCGCAGCCGCATAGTCCAGTATCTGGTGAATGTTGGCCTCATTTTTATCGCGCAGAGTATAAAATGTTCCCCAGCCGGTTTCGGATGCCGGGATCTTAGTATTTTTTATCCATTTACCGTTGGCGTACAAAAAGAAGTTGTCGCCCGGTTTAACGGTGGTGTCCATTCCCGATCTATCAAAAAAAACGGTTTGTTGCTGGTCTGATTTGTTTTTGCAGGCTGTTACCGTAAATGCAATAACGGCAATTAACCCCCATCTGGTTAGTTTCATTTTATAATTTTTTTATAAATATAGATTTAAAATGCAATTTGTGAAAAAAACAGGTGGTTAAAGAAAAAGGGCAACCACAAGGGATTGCCCCTACGGATAATCAGGCGATTTTAATATTTTGATAGGACGATTTGTAAGTGAGACCCTTGTGGTCGCCCCCCGGGAGCATGGTTGTTACTTTGCAGGCAGGTTATTTAAAAGCGATGTCTCAAATAACAAAACAAATTGCCACGTTAGAGGCTACCCTTCGCAAATGGGCAGCCACTGACGTGGCAAAAAATGGGTTGGCCGGCTTTCTACAAACGGGCAGCCCCGATGGGGCAAAAACGAATCTTTTACAACCCGCTGCTTGCAATCCCATCAAAACTTACTGACCTGTTGAGGTGAGCGGCAACCAGGTTGCTGGTATCCACTTGCGATGAATGGCCGTACATTAGGTCAACACTATCTATATCCCCTGTCAGTGTAGCTTTGGCGTGGCCGTTTAATGTGACATTTGCCTGGTAAGCGTCCATGTTTAATTGTGCAGTTGCATTATTGTACATTTTCACGTCAAGCTCAATGCCCGATAATTTTCCAAACGACCTTACGTCGGCATTATCATAAACTTCAAGACTGGCCAGCTGGCTTGCGGTAACCCAAACAATTAATTTTTGTGTTTGGTAGGATGCAATACGCAATACCCCGTTTTTGTCCGGACTGAATGAACTGCCGTTACGATCGTTTCCGTAGGTTACAACCTGGTCGGCAGCGCCTTCTGATAGGTAAAGTTCTACATTTCCGCGTATCTCTATTTTGCTAATTTCGCTAACGTTTGTTTTAACGTTAACCCTTTTTTCGCTGTCGTGGGCTGAAGCGAAAGTTGACTGGCTAAAGCCTAATGATGTGGCCAGCAGTATTGCGGTGGTTAAAATTGTTATTTTCATTTTCTTAATATTTAATGTTGAATTTTTTGTTTTCATTTTATAAGTCCATGCCAACATTGATACCCAAATTATAATTAATTGATTATCAGATAAATGATAAATAGGCATAATCAATCAAGTGTACGATAACGTACGTACATGTGCAAAGGCGGACGGTTTAACCAATAAACAAAGTTTTTTGGGAGATAAATGGGCTTAGATTTGACATTTTTTGCCTTCACTGTCCATCCAAATATTCGTATGTTTAGCGCATCTATTTAATTATTTATCATGTCATCACGCAAACCTTTTATCATGTCAAAATTCAGGGGAACCATTCTGTTTTTTTGCTTTTTTATAGTCCTTAATTCCGCAAAAGCGCAGGTAATTGCCCCCGATTCTGTCGACCGGCTCGTTGAACGCACCCTTAAAACTTTTGATGTGCCGGGCATATCCGTAGCGATAGTAAAAGATGATAAAATAGTTTACGAAAAAGGCTATGGCGTACGTTCTTTGGCTACCGGTAAAAAGATGGATGAAAATACTCTTGTCGGGATAGCCTCAAACAGCAAGGCCTTTACCAGCGCCGCTATAGGGATTTTGGTTGATGAAGGCAAAATTAAACTCGATGATAAAGTAACCGACTATATCCCCGAATTTAAAATGTTCGACCCCTATGTTACTGCTGAATTTACCATACGCGACTTGCTGACCCATCGCAGCGGCCTTGGCCTCGGTGCAGGTGATTTGATGGATTGGCCGGACTCGACCGATTTTACCATTGCAGATGTTATCCATAACCTTCGCTATTTAAAACCTACATCCAGTTTCCGCAGCAAATACGATTATGATAACCAGATGTACAAAGTAGCCGGCGAACTAATAAAAAGGGTATCGGGCATAAGCTGGGAAGAATTTATACAAACACACATACTTACGCCCCTGCACATGGAGCATACAGCGCCATCGTACCAATTGTTAAAAGACCGTTCGGACGTAGCTGACGCGCATTCGCCGGTTGACGGCAAGGTGGTGGTTATACCAAGATTTTTAACTACTACAGCCAATTCGGCCGCCGGTATTTATTCGAGCGTGGCCGATTTGAGCAAATGGGTGATAGTACAGATGAATAATGGCAAATATGATGACGGTAAACAATTATTCAGTGAAAGTATCCATCGCGAAATGTGGACGCCGCAAACCATTGTACCTGTTGGCACAACAACCGCTTACAATACCCATTTTGGCGCCTATGGACTTGGCTGGTTTTTAAGCGATGTAAAAGGCTACAAAGAAGTAAACCATACCGGCGGCATTGATGGGATGGTGACCAAAGTTACCATGATACCAGAATTAAAGTTGGCTATTGTTGTGCTTACCAACCAGGGGGCGGGCGCGGCATTCAGCGCTATTACCAATCAAATTAAAGACAGTTACTTAGGCATAACCGGTCGCGATTGGGTAAAAATATACAGTGACCAGGTAAAAGCCAGCGAAGGAAATGCCGACAAGGTAGTTGCCGATGTTTGGAAACAGGTAGATGCCCGCCAGCACGACAACCCCAAACCCGATCTTACGCCGTTTGCCGGTACTTATCATGATAACTGGCTGGGCGATGCCATTATCAGTCTTAACAACGGCCAATTATGGTTCAGTGCCAAACGTTCGCCGAAACTATCAGGCCAAATGCTGCCATATAAAGGGGATACTTTCGTGATAAAATGGAACTACCGCAGCATGGAAGCCGATGCCTTCGCCACCTTCACCTTTAACGACCAGGGCAAACCAATTGGCATAAAACTAAACCCTGTATCACCGTTAACTGATTTTAGCTTTGATTTCCAGGATCTGGATTATAAGAAGCAATTAGTGAATTAGTGAAAAAAAACTATGTCATTTCGACGAGAAACGAGGAGAAATGACATAGTTTTTTTTAGCCTTCTTTTAATTCTCAAACCTTTTTAAATAAGTTTTATCAATCAACTCCCCGTACAAAATACCGCTGCGCATATCCATGCTAAACCATGGCGAAGGGTATTGCAGCACCTGCAGGTTTTGGGCAGGCATAAAGCTTTGTGCTAAAAGAAATTGCTTTTTATGCTGGCTGCTCTCTACAACATCCATCACAATAAAACAATGCCCCGGCGATCCGCCTTTTATAAAAATATCCCCGGTTTGCAGGTCGTCCGGGTTTTTAACAGGTTTTAATTCCTTTTGCAGGGATAAAGTTCCCGCGTAAGCGAAAACCAGGTTCATGTAACGCATAAACGTAGGATAGCTATAATCCTTTTTAGTTGTCAGCACCCAACCGCCGTTACGATAACGATAACCATACGCATAATGCATATAATCACACCGGAAACCACTTTCAAAATGAAATACTATTTCATTATACCTTTTTTGCTGGTACAGGTATTCGCCCCGCAGGCGCATTACAACATCGGCGCATTGCTGCAGGTCTTCGCTGCCCACGCTCAAATCCACAACGGCGGCAGTATAAACATCGGTGGCCGCTATGGCGCCTTTGTAGGTTTTGGTTTGCGTGCCGGCAGGTTTAAGCGGCAGGCTTTGCAGGTAAGCGCCAAAACTGCCCGGCGTAGCTTTTACCTGTTGATAACCGGCAGGTGCCGTAAAGCGTGTTATAACTGTATCAGGTGCAGTGAAGCTGCTGTAAATTAAAAGTGCCGCAAATAGTAACGTGCTTTTCATTGTTATGGAATTAAACATAAAATTTAACTCTGCCATTCCGTTTCGCCTCATCCTGCCCTCTCCAAAAGGAGACGGTTCTAAGAAATCGCGAAGTTAAAGCCCTCTCCCTTGGAGAGGGTTGGGTGAGGCTATTAAATTAACTCCGGCCTGTACTCAAAATGCATGGTATCGTAATGATACCACTTCCCGCCCCATATAAAACCGTATTTCTCAAACGTATCTACTATGATTTGTGGTATCCTGTTTTTATATTTTATAACAGCATTTTCGTTGGTGCATTTGCAGGCCCATTGCCAGTAATCGGAGTAGGCGGTATTTATGTCTATTGTCATCCCGAAACTGTGCATGCTATGGCGGTTTGTGCCTGCAATATTGCGCCAGGTAAAGGTGCCGCCAATATTGGTCAAATATTTTTTTAGTTCTGGATGTTCATCAAGTTCCTTTGAAATTTGCATCAGCTTTTTATCGATGCCATTGATTTTTGTCACCGTAATTTTTTGGCCAACCAATTTCGGGCACCAGGTTATTTCGGTTAAATGCTGCCGTACTTCCTTTTCTGTTGCTCCGTACATCTTTAAAAAAAATGGCTCATTCCTAACCCTGCCCGGGTCATAATTTGTTGCCGGCGGCGATGCTAATTTCCCTGTTCCATAATTTTGGTTGAACATATCTTTAAGATCAGGCTTATCTAACAGCAATTTATAGGGTTTGTTTTTGATGCCATCATCCCAAATCATTTTGGTTCCATCTTTGAAAATTATATGGTTATCGGCGTAGCCGGAAATAAAATCTTTATAGCTGGAGATTAGTTTTTTGGCTGATGGGGGAATCGTATCAGACCCGACCTGCCGGGACAGGACTATAGTAATCCATAATAAAATAAAAATTCCTGCTCTCATCTTGTCTAAACTATAAGCTACCCCTCAATCCTTATATCAAACTTAGCCAATAACCCCGGCAAACCCTGCATCGAAAACCTGGCCTTTTTTAAATTATTAATGTCCGGATCGATGATGAAGTTATAGGAAGTGCGCAAATCAGCATTCTTTAATATAGTCCGGTTAAAAAATGCCCGGTTAAGGTTGCAATTTACAAATTGGGCATCGGTAAAGTCGGCTTCGGTGAGATCGGTTTCAACCATCTGGCAATCCGTAAATTTTGCGCCTTTGTTTTTCTTTTTAAAGAAGATTGTGTTATCGAGAATACAATTATCAAAATTCACCTCGAACAAAAAATCGCGGGCTTTGCTGAAATCGGCGCCGCTTAGCTTGCAATCTTTAAACTTAATATCCTGCAAACCGGTGTCCGATAATTTAATGAGCGATAAATTACATCCCTCAAAATAACAATCGGTAAAAACCATGCCCGACAGGTCGGCATACGAAAGATCGCTGCTGATGAACCTGCAATTTTCAAAAGCGCGGTTGCTGCCTTTAATAGCATCGGCAGTAATTTTGGTGAAAGTTTCGTCTTCGATTATATCGGGTAGCATGGTGCAAAATAAGTTATTCACAACAAATAATTAAGAGAAGAATATTTTTAATCCTTTTTGCCCTCTTTTTTGCGTGCAAAAGAGAGGGTGGTCGAGCGAAGCAAAGACCGGGTGAGTAAACTATGCGAGCGGCGTTGGCGCAAATGCACTAACGCTATGCATGGCGGCGTTGACTCACCCCAGCATCGCTTCGCTTGCTGACCCTCTCTATGGCAAGCCATAAAGAGGGTGAAGGCAGTTTTCCCTTAACTCAATGTCATTGCGGTACGCTACTATCTTACCTCAACCATCTGTCATCCCCACCATTTTATTATAAATTACCCTATCCTGTTATTTTACTATATTTTTATCCTGAAAAGTAAACTGACAAATGACCCATCTTAACAAAACCTTCATCAGCCTTGCACTGGTTGCGGCTGCCGCTGTTCCTTTTATAGCCAAAGCGCAAACTAACCCGCCGGGAGATAAGGAATGGATAGCAAAATCAAATGCTAATGCCAAATTGCTGCTTGACATCGACAAAAAATACTCGCCGGAGTTCGGTTCATCGCAGGGGCTGGCCTTTTATGATACACTGATCACCGTGCCCACAGTTGAAAATACAATGGCGGAGCGTAAAGAGGATATGGATGTCGTTGCTTTGCTGAAAAGGGCAAGGCAAAAAGAAACAGACACCAAAGTAAAGCAGGATATCGATATCATTATCAACCACGTCGAACTCGGTTTCAGGCAGGATGACTTTAACCTGTACAAGAAAATAGCCTATATGAATGCTACGGGAATAGTTTTCAGTGGCCTGCAAACGTTGCTGGACGACCAAACGCCTGTTGAAAGGCGCAAGGCGGCGGTGATCCGCCTGGCTAAATATGCAGGCATGGCGAACGGTTACCAACCCACCACTGTTATTTTGCAGGCCCGCATAGCTGCACAAATGCAAAGGCCGGACATGATATATCCATCAAAACAGCAAATGGAAGTTGAGCTGCAGCACAATGGCAGTATAGTAAGCGGCATTGCAGACCTGTTTAAAAAATACAAGCTTACCGGCTGGGAACAATCGTACACAACAATAAAAAAACAACTGGAAGACTATGATGCCTGGATAACCGCCAACGTATTGCCCAAAGCCCGTACAGATTTCAGGCTGCCGCCCGAAGAGTATAAACTGGCTTTAGAGGGCTATGGCATAGATATTCCGCCGACGATGCTGGCAAAAATGGCACACGCCGCATTTACCGATATACAAAACCAGATGAAGCCCCTTGCCGAACAGGTGGCGAAAAAATATAACCTGCCATCAAGCGGTTACCGGGACGTAATAAAATTCCTGAAAAAGAACCAGATCATCGGTGATTCCATTATGCCTATTTACAGGCGACACCTTACCGATATTGAAGCCATCATCCGCGAACAACACCTGGTGACTTTACCAAACCGCCCGGCCATTATCAGGCTGGCCAGCGAGGCGGAAACCGCGCAGTCGCCTGCCCCGCATATGGTGCCGCCGCCATTTTTAAATAATACCGGGCAGCGCGGTGTTTTTGTGCTGCCATTGAACATGCCGCCCGCCCCCGGCGAAAAGGTGGACAAGTACGATGACTTTACCTTCGATGCAGCATCGTGGACTATCATTGCCCATGAAGCCCGTCCCGGCCACGAGTTGCAGTTTGATAAAATGGTTGAAGAAGGCGTTTCGCAGGCCCGTGCGCTTTACGCTTTCAACTCCACTAATGTAGAAGGGTGGGGGCTGTATTCCGAATACATTACCCGGCCCTACATGCCGGTTGAAGGTCAGCTGGTATCATTAGATTACCGCCTCCTCCGCGCCGCCCGCGCCTTTTTAGATCCCGAATTGCAAGCCGGCACCATTACCCAGGAACAGGCGCTTAACCTGCTGATGACCGATGTGGTACAATCACACGCATTTGCAAAGCAGGAAGTGGAACGTTATACCTTACGCGCCCCCGGCCAGGCAAACAGCTATTTTTATGGCTTTACAAAACTGGTAAACCTGCGTAAAGATACCGAAGCAGCCTTGGGCAACAAATTTAACCAGCAGCGTTTTCACGATTTCATTCTGTCGCAAGGCATTTTGCCGCCTGCATTGATAAGGGAAGCCGTGATGAACGATTTTGTGGTGAAGGAAAAGGTTAGAGATTAGTGATTGGAGATTAGAGATTAGGAAAAGCACAATTCAAACATTTTCCAGGAGAAAAAGCTGTTACTAACTATACTCTTTTAAATTTTTTAACACCTGTTCGGCAAGGGGCTTCATCTGGTTTTGTAT
>JABDCF010000015.1:52935-53279 GCA_013288235.1 Bacteroidota bacterium
AATTTTTTAACACCTGTTCTACCGATTGAAGTAAATTATTCAAATGCTCATTTCTCAAATTTTTCACTTTTCTGACTTTGGTGTCAGGTTGCAGCTTTATTTTTAAGAACTCAAAAAACTCTCGATCTAAATAATAATATTCATTTAGGCCGTGTGAATACCTTTTCTTTAAATAAAGACTGAATTTTAAAAGATGCTCTATATTGAATGACAGAGAATATAGTAATTATACATATCGGATGTTGCAATATGTGGACAAGGGCGAATATCCTTTAGTAAATTACGTACCTGCTTTTTATTTCGCAACAAGGTTTGACAATATGCTAAATTTTGATGTTAGCGGG
>JABDCF010000016.1 GCA_013288235.1 Bacteroidota bacterium
TTTGCCAGCGAAGCTGATTTTATAAAATGGGCAAATCAATAACAATTTTTGTCTTTCAAGTTTTAAATTAAGGCCGAATATCCGAAAGAATTTAGGAATGAAAATCTCTATTAAAATGTTTGTAAAATTTGCTCTTCGTCTTTAAAAAATCGAGGCCCTAATACAATAAACCTGATAAAACTTGTAAATCTTCAATTAAGTGTTTTGATATTTGAAAATCCCCGAGTACATCGACAGAAATGCAAGTTTGTAATAGTTTAACTATCAACAACTTGCATTTCTTGTTTTCATCAATCTTGATTACTCACTCTGATAGCTCCGCTCTTATTAAAATAGTAAGTCACTAATGATCAAATGCTTATAATATCAAAAGTGTTTAATTCCCTTTCTCTCATTTACCGTTAGTCGAACACAAGCAACTTTTTGATTGTCAATCATTTACATTATTGAGCTTTTTACGAATCCCATGCGGTTTGCAATATCGGGCCATTGAACACCCTAACTCACTATAAACCAATTTCTTTCTTAATTATCTTAACAACTATCTCTACAACTTTATTTAACAACGCTTCCTCGCTGCCCGCGTAGATATTTCTATCTATAGATTTCGCTTTCAACGGGCGGTTTGCTATTCTTTTGGCTTTTCTCTTTGCTACTTTCATGTTCAATATTGATAAGTGTTTATTAAATAATCTAACAAAACTGAATATGAACTATGCAAGAAAACATCACAAAAATCGTATAACATTTATTAAAAATTCAACCTGTTTTCCTAATAGTTCGAATTGTGTAGGTACCCTAAATATTAGAACAACGAGAGTTATTAGCGATAGAGAATTCATATTCTAAACTTTACCACAGACGTGGAGAATGCAAAAGTCTCCGTGGTAGTCTTTGTTAAGGTTATTTAAGATCTTTAAATTTTTAAAATTAGCTATTGAATATAATTTATATTCGACTTTTTAAATACATTATGGAAGATACTATTGTTTATTGGGGGGCTGAAATTCCAAAGGACTATGATTCACTGCTTCATGATTTTATTCAATTGTTGGAAAAGCATAACAGATTAGTGGAAAAATACAACTACATGAATGAATTGGCCGAAAATTTTAAGGAAACTAACGATTAAATAAACGTTTGATTGTACATTAATTGACTGAATCAGTTAAAGGGCAACAATCTTTCTCCCGATTCTGCGTACAAATTAAAGTATCAAAATATAAGCTGATGACGGAGCTTGCTGAATTTATTCATTGGAATAATTTAATATTGCCTTATTAATTGAAATTACTAAGTCCATGTTATTTAAAAGTAATTTATACGCTAACAATGGTTGTAAACGATAAAAACCCCGAATTATTTATAGTTGGAGCCGGCCCGGGGGATGTAGAGTTAATAACCGTTAAAGGCTACAAAATTTTGCAGCAAGCCGATGTTGTTCTATATGACAATCTGGCTAACAAAGAGCTTTTGAGCATTACTAAAGATGATTGTGAAAAAATATATGTTGGCAAACAGCCTTATGGAAAATACACCCCCCAGGAGGAAATACATGAATTAATTAAACATTATGCTTTTACCAAAGGAAAAGTAGTAAGGCTAAAGGGAGGCGATCCATTTATATTCGGCAGGGGGTTTGAAGAGATACTGTTTGCCAGGCAGCATGGTATTAAAACACATTTCGTTCCCGGCATCAGTAGTATGCAAGCTTCCGGCTTTGACGATATCCCTTTAACTCACCGTGATATTAGTGAAAGTATCTGGGTTGTTACAGGAACTAAAAAGGATGGAAGCTTATCTGCAGATTTGCGTTTGGCCATACAAAGTAATGCTACAGTTGTAATTTACATGGGCATGAAACAATTGAACGCTATTGCAAATACTTATTTGGAAGCAGGCAAAGGTGCTACGCCCGCTGCAATTATTCAGCATGCATCTCTTCCTTTTATGAAATCAGTTAAAGGCCAGGTTCAGGATTTGCCAGTGCTTGCTTCGTCAGGTCAACTTACCTATCCGGCTATTATCATCATTGGTGCTGTCGTCGGTTTAGGGTTATGATAAAAGATACAGAAAGTATAGAATGCACGGAGTATCTGAAGCCAATTATGTTTGTCGGTACCGCGTCTGATGTTGGTAAGAGTATAATTACAACCGGTTTTTGCCGTATATTTATGCAAGACGGTTATGCGCCCGCGCCGTTTAAGGCACAAAACATGTCTTTAAACAGTTATGTAACATCTGAAGGTCTTGAAATTGGCAGGGCACAGGCCGTGCAAGCCGAGGCTGCAGGCATCAGTTGCCATACAGACATGAACCCCGTACTTTTAAAACCTACAACGGACAAAAGTTCGCAGGTTATTTTATTGGGAAAGGCAATAGGAAATATGTCGGCCAAAGATTATTTCAAACCGGAAGGCAGGGCGCAACTATTCGCAGAGGTTAAAAATGCATTTCATCGGTTAAGGGTTAAATATAACCCTGTTGTTATGGAAGGAGCGGGGAGCATATCAGAACTCAACCTCAAGAGCCGGGATATAACCAATATGCGGATGGCAAAAGAGGCCGAAGCGGCAACTTACCTTGTAACTGATATAGAGCGGGGGGGCATATTTGCAAGCCTATATGGTACCATAGCATTATTGGATGAGGATGAACGGAAACTGATCAAAGGTATTATCATCAATAAATTTAGGGGGGATATGGGTTTATTTGATGAAGGCAAAAAAAAGATTGAGGAACTTTGCGGGGTACCGGTAGTAGGGATTTTACCTTACTTTAAGGATATTGTGATTGAAGAAGAAGATTCAGTCGCGCTTACGCAAAAAATGACAAGAGCGGTTGACGGAAAAGTAAATATCGTTGTCATTCTTTTTAACCGGCTATCAAACTTCACCGATTTTAACCGGCTTGAAAGCGACCCGCGCGTTAATTTATTTTATTCCAATAACGCCGCAGAAATTTTGAAAGCGGATATAGTTATCCTGCCGGGCACTAAAAATACGATTGAAGATGCTATCGCAATAAAAAATAACGGAGTTGCAAAAGCTATAAATGAGGCCTTTAAAAATGACAAAACGGTTATAGGCATTTGCGGTGGTTATCAAATGATGGGCGGATCAATTGCTGATCCGCACGGCTTAGAAAGTGGCATTTCACAAACTGACGGACTTGGCCTGTTACCGGTCCATACCATTCTGCAGGCGGAGAAAACAACCAGGCAGTGTTTTTTCACGTATCAGAACTTAAAGGATAAGTGTACCGGTTACGAAATACACATGGGCGAAACGCTTGCAACTGAAGCCAGGCCACTGAACTTTTTACCAGATGGGCAAACCGATGGCTACCTGTTTAATAACAAATGCTGGGGAACATATATGCATGGAATTTTAGATAACCCGGCTGTGATTAACCACCTTTTAGCAGAATACACCGCTATAGAACATACTATAACAGATTATGCGCAGTACAAAGAAGAACAATATGATAAACTTGCGGCTTTGTTGAGGGAGCATATTGATATGGAGTATGTATATAAATCTTTAAAGAGTTAAATTATGTTGTACGGGCACGGTGATGACGGCTACCGGTTTAAGGCTGATATTGTTGCAGATTTCAGTACCAATGTTTGGTATGGCGGTGAACCACAGGGGCTGAAAGAACATATATTCAGCAACTGGAATACGATTAATAGATATCCGGAGGTACTTGCCGAAAGTCTATCGAAGAAGATTAGTGAACACCATAGTTTACATGCAGATAATATATTGGTTAACAGCGGCAGCACCGAAAGTATTTATTTAGTTGCCCAGGCTTTCAGACAAAAAAAAACGGCCATTGTTGTCCCCTCCTTTGCAGAATATGAGGATGCTGCAAAAATGTACGGGCATGAGGTAAGTTTTATTGATTGGCGCTTGCTAAATCCCTCAACACCAATTAAAACAGAACTTGTTTTTTTATGTAACCCTAACAATCCTACGGGCGAAGTATTAATTAATATAGAAGAATTGCTAAGCAATAATCCCCAAACCATATTTGTTATTGATGAGGCGTTTATTGAGTTTACATTAGCCATCAACTCATCCGTTTCACTGGTAAATAAATATAAAAATTTAATTATCCTTCGGTCACTTACCAAAGCTTATGCTGTGCCCGGCCTGCGTTTAGGGTACATAGCAGCCCACGCAGGATTGATTAATAAAGTAAAGCAATTTAAATTACCATGGTCGGTTAATGCCATTGCCCTCGAAACCGGGAAATTCATTTTTGACAATTATCTGGATATTCAACTGCCCGTTAGGGATTTGTTAGATGATAAAAAAAGCTTTATAAATTCATTAATGGAAACGCCGGTGGAAGTATTAACCAGCCATACACACTTTTTCCTGGTAGAACTTTTAAATGGCGAAGCATCAACACTGAAACAATATCTTATTAAAAACTATGGTATCCTGATCAGGGATGCAAGTAATTTTCGGGGGCTTGGAGCCGGGCATTTCAGGGTAGCCACCCTAAGCGCGGCTAAAAATCAATTACTGGTTAATGCATTAAAAGAATGGAAAAACCATACCTCTTAACTATACCGCTGATTGCCGGTTACCTGCTTGATCTTTTGTTTGGCGATCCGGAACAAATCCCGCACCCGGTGAAGCTTTTTGGTAACACCATTGCTTTAATTGAACGCTTGTTAAATAAAAATAATAGCAGGTTTTTAAAAGGCGCCGTAGCTGTTATTGTGCTGTGTATTTGCTGTTTTCTTTTTTTTTATGCGTTATCAGCATTTCTGATAATTCACAGCCAAATTGCTTATTTAATTTATAGCAGCATTTTTGCATATTATGGCCTGGCAAATAAAGGGCTTATAGGCGAAGGGAAGAAAGTGTTTGAGGTATTAAATAAGGAGGGCATTGAAGCCGGCAGAAAACAACTTTCCCGAATTGTTGGCCGGGACACCACAAACCTTGCCGCACAGCAAATTAGGATAGCCGTGCTCGAAACCATGTCAGAAAACCTGAGCGATGGTGTTATTGCGCCTTTATTTTATTACGCACTTGCGGGCATACCGGGCATGATGACCTACAAGCTGATCAACACATTCGATTCAATGATTGGGTACCGGGGCGAAAGATATGAACAGTTTGGCAAGTTTGCCGCACGGCTTGATGATGTTGCCAATTTTATACCATCAAGGCTCACGGCATTATTAATGGTGTGCGTATCGTTCAGTAAAAATGCTTTTAAATTTGTTTTTAAGTATGGCAATAAGCATAAAAGCCCTAACGCCGGCTATCCGGAGGCAGCTCTGGCCGGGATACTGGATACCCGTTTTGGCGGCCCAAATACCTACCACGGCGTTTTATTGAATAAGCCTTTCATTGGTAGTAATGATAGAATTATTGCCCATGATGAAATTAAGATAGCGGCAGGCACAAATCATAAAACATGTTTCCTGATGATCGCTTTAATTATAGCCTTTATTTTAATGGTGTATTATTATGGATAAATACGTTATTACAGGCGGACCGGGTTCTGGGAAAACGAATGTGCTCGAAACATTAAAAAGTATGGGGTATTCCTGCTCAGATGAAATTTCACGCAGCTTGATCATGGACGAGGTTGAAAAAAAAACTGATTGCCTGCCATGGATTAATCTAAGTTGCTTTGCTGATAAAGTGCTTGAAGAAATGATTTCGGCACACAAGGCAACTCCCGCTAATCAATTAACGTTTTATGACAGGGGAATCCCCGATATTATTGCATATCTTAAAGTGGCAGGCTTTCCTGTTGCGAATAACTATTATGATGCGTTGCAGCAACACCCCTATCATAAAACGGCTTTCATATTGCCGCCTTGGCGGGATATTTATATCAATGACAGCGAAAGATGGCAAACTTATCAGGAGGCGGAACAACTATTTATAGGCATTGCAGAAACTTATAAATCTTTGGGATTTAATTTGGTAGAAGTGCCAAAACTTGAAGTAACGCAGCGGGCAAATTATATTGTAAATTACATCAGCAACTATTAAAAACATTTAACAATCATGATGCACCCCAAACCACAGTTTTTAATTGCCGCCCCATCAAGCGATTCGGGTAAAACTACCATAACGCTTGGTTTGTTAAAGGCATTTGCTAACCGCAGGTTAAAAGTGCAGCCGTTTAAGTGCGGCCCGGATTATATTGACCCGCTCCTGCACCAAAAAGCCTGCGGCGCCCCAAGCATAAATCTTGATACGTTTATGGCAGGAAGCAAGCATGTAACAACTATTTACAACAGGTATTTGCAGCAAAGCGACATTGGTATTGTTGAGGGGGTAATGGGTTTGTTTGACGGGGCCGATAAAATGAAAGGCAGCAGCGCCGAAATTGCCATTTTGTTAGGGCTGCCAGTAATATTGGTTATAAATGCCCGGGCAATGGCTTATTCTGCCGCCGCACTTATTTACGGGTTTAAGAACTTTAATCCTGAACTTAAAATAGCAGGTATTATTTTTAACAATGTGAATACCATATCGCATTATAATATACTGGAAGATGCCTGTAAAGATGTGGAAGTTGAGGTACTTGGTTACCTGCCAACGCAACAAGATATAAAAATCCCTTCAAGGCACTTAGGTTTAAGCATTGCCTCTGATATCAACTTTGATGAGCTATGCAATAAAATAGCCATATCAATTTCAGAAACTGTTGATCTGGATAGGTTACTACAGTTATCAACTCGAAACACTATTCAGGAAGTAGTGGGGACCAAATCGCCTAAAAAAGGAAATTATACAATAGCTATTGCACTTGATGATGCTTTCCGTTTTACCTATCACGAAAACCTGGAAGTATTAAAGCAGTTTGGCGAAATTGTTTTTTTTAGCCCGTTAACTGATGCTGCATTACCGGCATGTGACCTTTTATATTTAGCAGGCGGGTACCCCGAGCTTTTTGTTGAGCAACTGGGCCAAAATACAACTATGCTCAAATCAGTTCGTGAATATTGCCTCAACAATGGAAAAACTTATGCCGAATGCGGTGGTATGATGTATTTGGGGCAATACATTATTGATAGGCAAGGCAATCAGTTTGAAATGGCCGGCTTTCTGCCTTTGGCCACCTCGATGGAAAAACCGGCATTGCATTTAGGTTACCGGTCCTTATTTATCAACGACCTGAATATAAAAGGTCATGAGTTTCATTATTCTGCCTGTATCGAATTAAATGGTATAGAAAAACTAAACTGCAATATTTATAACGCTAAGGGTGTTGATGTGCCATCAAATATGTATCTTAAAAACAGAACGCTGGCTTCTTATAATCACCTGTATTGGGGCGATGAACAAACGTTTATCGAAAAACTTTTACAGGATAGTTTTTATATTAATTGAACCCCAATTTAACCAATTGAAATAACAAATGGCTGAAACAAAACGGCAACGTGTTACAAGGACTGACGGGAAGGCCATTAACCTGGTTCAACGAAGGGGGCATTTGTCCTATTGCTACAATGCCTGCTGCTGCGGCAGGACCGACCGCGGTTTTAGCCCAGTGCCGGTTGATTTGTATAAAAGCGAGTGGATGCGGCGCAAAATAAGGAACGTGGTACACATGACAAAGGGTGGTTGCCTTGGGCCATGTACCCTTGCCAATGTAGTTACCTTACTTTTTGACGGTCATTCGGTTTGGTTTCATTCCATTAACAGCGATTGGCAGATTGTTGCCATATTTGATTATATTGAAAGCATGATTGCCGCGGATGGCTTCCGGGCGCCCCCGGCAGAACTAAGCGAATATGTTTTTCAATTTTATACCTGGAAAGGTAACGAAGCGCCATCGCTTGCGGAAACGTTCACCCCGCAGGATGGCATTGTTTTTTTAACCCATGCCGATACCGACCTGCTTGCACTGCACCATGCCATGCAATCACTGCCCGGTGATTTTCCAAAAACATTGGGTATAAACCTGCAGGCTGTAAAGAGCGAACAGCACATGGCCCAACTGCTTGACAGGGAAATAGCGGGTGCAAAAATCATTATCTTAAGAATATTAGGCCGCCCAAGCAGCATTCCCGGCTTTAGCGAACTGGTGCAGCGGGTACAAAAGCAAGGGCAGCATTTAATTATTGTAAGCGGAACAGGAGATTTTAACCCCGAATATGCAGCCGTATCTACTGTTTCACCAGCTATTTTACAGGAAACATTAAATTATTTGCAGGCAGGCGGGGCAACCAACCTAATTTCTTTGCTGTGTTATCTGTCCGATCATTTACTGATGACAGGCTTCGGCCATGATGCGCCGCTTATTATGCCGGAGCATGGCATTTATCACCCAGACCTCCCTGAAAATGCAACCATGGAGGATTGGGAAAAGCATAAAGATAGTACACAGCCAAACATCGGCATTACGTTTTACCGCGCACATTACATCAGCGGCAATACCGGTTTTATTGATACATTGATCAGGGCGCTTGAAGACAAAAACGTAAACGTTCTGCCTGTTTTTTCAGCATCATTAAAAGCCACTGATCCGGTTTCGGGCTGGCCCGCAGTATTTCAATTTTTTAGGAACGATGATCGTACATTGATAGATGTGCTGGTCAATACCGTTTCCTTCGCCATGCAGGAAGGCACCATTAGCCCGGATGAAAATATCCTGAGCAAATTAGATGTGCCTATTTTACAGGCGATAACCAGTGGTATGACTCGTGGTTCATGGGAATCTTCAAGCCGTGGACTTAATCCTTTAGATACGGCCATGAATGTTGCCATTCCGGAATTTGACGGACGCATCATTACCGTCCCCATATCCTTTAAAGAAAAGGGCAGGGAAGCCAAAGGTTATGAACCGGTTGAGAATCGCATAGAACGCGTAGCAGGTATTGCGGCACGTTTTGCACGTTTGCGAAACATTCCCAACCATTCAAAAAAAATAGCTTTTATTTTCACCAATTCAAGCAGTAAAGCATCGCAAATAGGCAATGCTGTAGGTTTAGATGCCCCCGCATCTTTAATGGCCATCTTACAGGCTATGCAAGCCGAGGGTTACAAGATAAATGACCTTCCGGAATCGGGCACCCAGCTGATCCACAACTTGATTAACCGGTGCTCTTATGATGAAACTTATTTAACGGCAGAACAATTAATTAACGCGGTAGGCCGCGTTTCGGCTGCGCAATACGCAGCATGGTTTAATGAACTACCGCAGGCTTTACAAAAGTCAATGCTGAAACAATGGGGAAATCCTCCGGGTGAAACCTACGTGCATGGAAATCATATTTCTTTCGCCGGCCTTGAATTTGGCAATGTGCTTGTAGCCTTACAACCACCAAGAGGATACGGGATGGACCCCGATGCTATTTATCACCAGCCGGATTTGCCGCCTACCCATCATTACTATGCGTTTTACAGGTGGCTCCGTAATGATTGGGGGGCCGATGCCTTAGTTCATGTGGGCAAGCATGGTACTTTAGAGTGGTTGCCCGGCAAAGGAATAGGCCTCTCTGAAAATTGTTTCCCGGATGCATTCCTTGCAGATATGCCGCTTTTTTATCCGTTTATTATTAATGATCCGGGCGAAGGCGCACAGGCCAAGCGTAGGGCACATGCCGTAGTTGTAGATCATTTAACCCCGGCAATGACATCAGCAGATAGTTATGGCGAACTGGCATTGTTGACCCAACTGGTTGATGAATACTACCAGGTTGAAACCTTAGACCCATCCAAACTGCCGTTGCTACAGCGACAGATATGGGACCTGATTAAGCAAACCAACCTTGATAAAGACCTTTCGGTAATGTTGAAACGCGACCACGGCGACCACGTACACGAATGGGACGATGAAATGACGCCCGAAGGGGTACCTGTGAGTATCAGCGAAATGGAGGGTAAAGATATTGCCCATTTAATTGAGGATATTGACGGCTATTTATGCGAATTGGGCGCCGCCCAAATACGTAATGGCCTGCATACATTAGGTTGGGCGCCCGATGGCGCCGCGTTAACGGATATGCTGCAATCGCTCACCAGGCTTTCAAATATCGGGGTACCGGGTTTACCTGCGGGCATAGCAGCCCTTTTTGATATTGATATAAACCAACTTTTAGATAAAAAAGGCCAACGCCTTGCTACGGTATCAACGCTTTTTACAAACCTCGCCGGCCGGCCGGTAGTTACAGCTGCTGATGCTTTAGACGTGATAGACGAATTAGGTGGCCACTTACTCCAATTGCTCCAAAAACAACATTTTAATAAACAGGCTGTTCAGCAGGTATTTTATGAAACCTTCGGGCTAAATGCTGATGAGGTAAAAAGCGGGGGAATAATTGAAGCCCTCAATTTTATATGTACCTCGTTAATGCCTGATTTAGCGCAAACCTACGATGAAATAAGCAATTTGCTTCATGGCTTATCCGGGGGTTATATTTCCGCAGGGCCCAGCGGGGCACCTACGCGCGGGATGGCGCACATATTGCCTACCGGTAGGAATTTTTACAGTGTTGACCCAAGGGCCCTGCCTTCGCAGGCGGCATGGCAGGTTGGCCAGCAATTGGCCCGCGAGGTATTGGAACGGCATTTAAAAGAAACAGGCTTTTATCCCGAAAACGTAGCTATCAGTATATGGGGCACAAGCGCCATGCGCACCCAGGGCGATGATGTTGCAGAAATATTGGCGCTACTGGGCGTAAAACCTGTATGGCAGGCCGAAAGCAGACGAGTTGTTGGTTTGGATCTTATCCCATTAACTGATCTTAAACACCCGCGAATTGACGTTACTACCCGAATAAGCGGTTTTTTCAGGGACGCTTTCCCGCACCTAATCGATTTGATTGATGAAGCCATACAAATGGCTATTGCAGCTGATGAGCCGGAAGAACAAAATTTTGTGCGTAAACATTATTTAAAGGACCTGGCCGAATTAAAAACACAAGACTTAACGATTGAGCAAGCAGAGGAAAAAGCGGCTTACCGCATCTTCGGCTCCCCGCCGGGAAGTTATGGCGCAGGTATTTTACCACTGATACAAGAAAGAAACTGGGAGACCGATACAGATTTTGCCACTGCTTACGTTAACTGGGGTGGTTATGCTTACGGAAAAAGTGTAAGCGGTGTGGATGCACGAACTGAATTTAAACAACGCTTAGCTGTAGTAGAAGTAGCATTGCATAACCAGGACAACCGCGAGCATGATATTTTTGACAGTGATGACTACCTGCAGTTTCACGGGGGTATGATAGCTTCTATCCGCAGTTTAACCGGCAAACAACCGAAAGGCTATTTTGGCGATACGCAAAACCCTGACAGGGCATCGGTAAGGGATTTAAAAGAGGAAGTGCTGCGTGTTTTCCGTTCAAGGGTAGTGAACCCAAAATGGCTTGACAGCATTAAAAAACACGGTTATAAAGGTGGCCTGGAATTAACCACCACCGTTGATTATATTTTCGGTTATGATGCCACAGCAAAGGTTGTTGACGATTGGATGTACCAGCAAATAGCTGAAACTTATGCCCTGGATAAGGAGATACAGCAGTTTTTTGAAAAAAATAACCCATGGGCGCTGCATGCCATCGCAGAGCGTTTATTAGAAGCTGCGCAACGTGAAATGTGGGATGCGCCGGCCGAAACGTTACAAGCGTTGCAAACACTATATTTGCAGAGCGAAACCATACTGGAAGAACGCAGCGAAGTTTAGCACATTGAACAGCGATATACTGTTTTTACAAAATAAAAGGTATTACCATTAATATGAATTATCCATTTACAGCAATAGTAGGGCAAGAAAAACTTAAAAAAGCGTTGCTGTTATGTGCCATTAACCCGGCGATTGGCGGTTTGCTGGTTCAGGGGGATAAGGGAACAGCAAAAAGTACGGCTGCCCGTGCTTTGGCCGAAGTAGTACCCCCTATTATTAAAACAAGTAATTGCCTGTATAATTGCCCCGAAACCAAGCCGGCAGAAATCTGCGATATTTGTAAACAAGCAGAAAAGCAATTGGTGCAGGTAAACGTTCCGTTTATTAATTTACCGTTGGGGGCTACCGAAGAGCGGGTTTTGGGGAGCCTGGACCTCGAAGCGGTGTTGGTTGAAAAGAAAAAGAAATTTCAACCCGGCCTGCTTGCTGCTGTACACCAGGGGATCCTTTACATTGATGAAGTGAATTTATTGCCCGATCATTTAGTTGATATTTTGCTGGATGTATCAGCCATGGGCGAAAACATAATAGAGCGCGAGGGTTTATCGTTGAGTCACCCCGCAAAGTTTACGCTTGTTGGTACCATGAACCCCGAAGAAGGGCAACTGCGGCCGCAATTTTTAGATCGCTTTGGCTTAATGGTTGAGGTGGAGGCACCTAATGACGTATCAGAAAGAACGGAAGTAGTACGCAGGAGGATCGCCTTCGAAAATGACCCCACTGCATTTATTGAACAATGGGAAGCAGCACAGCAAAATTTACAGCGGCAGCTTTTAGAGGCAAAAAAACTGTTGCCTTTAGTTAAGTTAAGTGATGAGTTGCTTACGCTGATCAGCCAGATCACTACTGAGCATAAAGTTAAAAGTATGCGGGCGGATATTGTTATTTTTAAAACAGCTGTTACTCTTTCGGCACTTAACCTCCGTATGCAGGTTACGGCAGATGATGTTACCCAGGCTGCTGAACTGGCATTGGCCCATCGAAGAAAAAAACATCTTTTTTCGGAACCCAAAAGCGGTCATGACAATACCGGCGATAAAAAGCAGCAAAACCCTTCACAAAACAGTGACGCTAAAGAATCTGCCGGCCAAAATCAATTCCCGGAAATAAAAAACGATCTGAAAGAGAATTCAAGCGTTCAAAAAGATAATAATGGATCATCCGCAGAAAAAAATCAAATTAAAATACCGGAGGAGCAGATTTTTGAAGCAGTACTCCCGCTGTCGCAAATAAAAGTTGAGGACCTGTTATCGGAACAAGCTGCCCAAACAGGGCGGCGAAGTGTAAGCGCTGATACAAAAAGAGGGTTATATATTAATCCTGAGCCAGCAAAAAATACAACTGATATTGCGATAGATGCGACTGTACTTCATGCTTTATCACGTAACCCGGAGCAGTTGGATATTACTATTGATGACCTGCACCGTAAAAAGCGGAACGGAAAAACGAGTAATTTAATTTTATTTGTGGTAGATGCTTCCGGCTCTATGGCTGCAAGCAAACGGATGGAAGCAGTAAAGGGAACAGTTATTAGCCTGTTAACAGATGCCTACCAAAAACGAGACAGCGTGGGTGTAATTGCTTTTCGTGGTATCGGGGCACAGGTACTGCTAAACCCTACCCAAAGCGTTGAGCTTGCAGAAGAAGCCATGAGCAGCCTGCCAACCGGCGGGCGGACACCTTTGCCGCATGCTTTACAAACTGCTATCGAGCTTTTGCACCGGTTTGATCAGATAAATAGCTATAAACCTATATTGGTTATTCTTACAGACGGTAAAGCCAATGTTGCATTACCAGGCGGGGGCGATGCATGGGACCAAACAATTACTTTAGCTGCCCAGCTTAAAAAATTAAACATCCGGTCGATAGTATTAAACACCGATATAAATTATTTTAATTTAAACAGGGCCGGAGAACTGGCTAAATCACTTGGCGGTCAGTATTTATCATTACATGATATATCCAAAGAACAGCTTACTCCAATAATAAATCAATTACTATAAAGTTTCAGGACAGATACAAAGATGAAAGAAGGGATATTACTTTGCGGGCATGGTAGCCGGAAAACTGCAGGAGTAGAAGAATTTAAAAAACTGGTTGAAATTTTAAAGGACAGATATAAAACTACCTTCGAAGTGGATTATGGTTTTTTGGAATTCAACCATCCGCTTTTCGAGGCCGCTGTTGAACGTTTGTATAACAAAGGCATCCGTACCATTTATGCTTTACCTGTTATTTTGTTTGCAGGGGCACATGCTAAAAATGATATCCCTTATGAGCTGAACACTATCCAATCTTACTATACTGACCTGAAAATAAAAATGGGCAGTCCTATCGGTGTTAATTCCCATGTTTTAGGCCTGGCTAAAAAAAGGATTGAAGAAACCGAACTTACTTTGACCCCTATTGAAAGGAAGGAAACTTGCCTGGTTGTTGTTGGCCGGGGCACTACGGACCCTGATGCTAACAGCGATGTAAACAAGTTAATGAGCATGCTTTGGGAAGGCATGGGATTTGGTTTTGCGACAACAGCATACAGCGGTACTGCCCACCCATCGGTAGACCAATCCTTAAACCTGGTAGAAAAACTCGGTTTTAAACGAACTATTGTTATCCCCTTCTTTTTTTTTACAGGTGTTTTATTGGACCGGGTTTATTCGATTTTAGAAGAAAAGAATAATGCTTCTTGGCAGGAATTTGTATATACTGCTCCTTTCGGCACAGATGAACTGATGCTGAAAGCCTTTGATGACCGTTTAGATGAGGTTATTAACGGCGCAGGAAATATGAATTGTCAGCTTTGCAAATACCGCAAACAGATAATAGGCTTTGAAGAAGAAATAGGCAAAGAACAAATAGGCCATCACCTTAACGTAAAAGGTGTGCTTTTTGAAGAAGATGAAAAAATAGGCGGAAAAAAGAACTCTTTAGGTAACAGCTTTAAAAAGCTGCTGGGGATTTAAAAGGTTACCATTTAAAAAACACCCTGCTGATCCAGATGCACCCGATGGCAATTGATGCTAAGCCGGCGATGCCATTCATCCATTTAAAAATCGCTAAATTCTTTTCTAAAAAACGGCTCATCGTCGAGATCAGCACATAGCTATAGATACCCATTGCTAAAACTATTCCGCCCGATTCAATTACCAAAACCATTACCGAACCGCCAATGGTAGTGGCGCTGATAACCAAAGCGGTTGTTAACGCCCCGCCGGTACCGGCTAAGCCATGCAACATCCCAACCCAGAAAGAGCGTGTTAAAGGATTTAACGCAATTTCTTCGCCTGTTTTACCATGTAAGTGCAACCCGTCTGAAAGTAAATGGTCGTGTGCTTCAATTTTTTTGCTATCGCGCACCATTTCATTTATTTTATAATTGCTTCTTATGGCCTGTATGCCTAATAAAATCATAATTGGGCCAACCGCTATTTCGGCCCAGGATGAAATATTGGTTACATATAATTGAAGCGACTCTTTAAAAACAAGCGCGATCATTCCGAAAATTATTAAAGTTACAGAATGCCCTAATGCCCATTGCGATGCTTTAAAAATGACTATCCAGGATGTTTTTTTCTTTTTTACTGCTTGTTCGGAGGCTAAAACAGATACTGCCGTAACATGATCAGGCTCAACAGAATGTAGGATACCTGCAATTAATGGCCGGCTAATACTAAGTATATTCATTTTGGGTATTTTATAAATGCTCCATCTTTGTTGATCAGAAAAAGCACCAGATCAACATTTGGAATAAGTTTGGAACAAGTTTTATAACAAGCTTTAAGTAAAGTTGTATAAAATGGTTCGCCATTGGCAAAGCTAAACAATTCGGTTAAGCGTCCTGCCATATTAAGCAACAAAATGTTATCAAGGAGATCACCACTATACCCGCAATCAAGGGCTAACTGATATACAAATTCTTTATTCCAGGTGTTTTTGCCGCTATGGGTATCTAATAAACCCTCGGCCAGCTTTACAGATTTGCCGAGCATAATACCCATGTTCACTTTTTTGATGCTGCCCGTTGCTATTTTTTCAAGCGTTTCACCTATCCAGTTGCCATAATGTATAAATGCAAAAGCAGGTAGACCAGGAAATAGCGCCGCAAGGTATTTTTCACTCCTTGCACCCGAATTAATAACCAGTTCATCAGCGCCATTTGCAACCGCCACATCAATGCCCTGTACAATACTGGCAATGTACGAAGAGGCCGAAAAAGGGGTAACTATTCCCGTAGTCCCCAAAATTGAAATCCCGCCAATAATCCCCAGGCGTTCGTTTAGCGTTCGTTTGGCTATTATTTCACCATCTATCACAAAAATGGTAACATCAACCCCTTTATTTTCCAGGCCGTGATACGCCAAAAGTTTTTTACAGGCATTGACAATCATCAGCCGGGGCACAGGGTTTATTGCCGGTTCGCCCACAGCTATTTCCAGCCCGGGTAAGGTAACAGTGCCAACCCCTTTGCCTTGTAAAAAGTTAATATCTCCTGAGTCATTTAACCTTACTGTTGAGCCAATAATTGCGCCGTGGGTAACATCAGGATCATCACCGGCATCTTTTTGCGTGGTACATTCACAGGTTTCATCATTTAAATTGCAGTCGATAATTTCAAATTCGTGCCGGATGCCAATAGGTAAGGTTATTGTTATGCGTTCAACTTTTTTTTGCAGAATAAGCGCTTGCAAGGCAGCCCTACTACAGGCAGTTGCACATGCACCTGTGGTAAAACCCGTTTTTAAAGGTCCGTCTGGAATTGGCTGAAGCTCACTCATGCTGAATCATTGCTAATAATTCTGATAAAGTATGTGTTATTTTGAAGGAAGCAGGCAGCTCCGGTTTTGTAATAATAAATATAGGGATATTACAGGCAATTGCAGCTTCGATTTTTGCATCAAGCTTACCGTTTAAGCCGCTTTCTTTGGTTAATATTACTTCGGGCCTTAACCTGTTAAACAGTTCAATTTCCTTGTCTTTTTCCTGTGGCAAACCAAAAAGTAGATTTTGCGGTGGAAAATTATACCGGGCAGCAAAATCAATAGAATAATCCCTGTTTAAGATACGGAACCAACACTGTTTTATTTGCCAGTAACTGCTAAGTTTGGGGATAGATTGAACCCCTGTAAGAACCAGCATCGATTGATAATTATTGGCATTTATTGCTACTATAGCTTCTTCATAATTATTCACATAATAAACCAATGGATCGATGATCCGCTCGGAAAACAGCCTTTCATAACGAATAACAGGAACATCGCCGGATAATGAGGCCACCGTAATATGCAACTCTTTAGCAAATGGATGGCAGGCATCTATAATATGAGAAACATGATGCTCATTACAAAACGCTTTTAATGCCGTTTCATCCAAGCCGCCGTACCTGTATTGTCCTTTACCTTCAAATATCACTTCGGTACGGGTAGAATAGATATAAGCTATTCCAGCATCATCCAGCGCATTTGCTGCTTGTTTGGCTTCGGTTGTCCCTCCTAATAAAAGAATCATTTAACAGCTTTTGCAGTTTCCTTTTTCCTGAAGATATGATGCCAGTTATCACCGTAAAGCCATGACCTGTTTTTACGTGCCCCTACCGCTTCGCCAACAATAATCAGTACAGTTCGGCTTAATTTATTATCTTTTATAATCTGGCTCAGTTCATTTAATTTTCCTGTCCAAACCTTTTCGTCTTTCCAGCTAACCCGGTACAAAACAGCAAGAGGCGTTTCGGGGGGGTAATGCTGTAATAACTGACTCTCTACCTTCTTTACAATACCTGCACTTAAAAAAATGCACATCGTTGCACGCAGTTTAGCCATATCTTCCAGCTTCTCATGTTCGGGCATTGGGGTATTGCCTTCGCCCCGGGTAAGGATAATAGTTTGAGCTACCTCGGGGATTGTAAATTCAGATCGTAAATATGCAGCCGCTGCCTGGAAAGATGAAATACCTGGAACAATAAAATAATCGTAGTTCTTTTCATCAAAAATGGTCATCTGCTCCTGTATAGCCCCGTAAATGGAGGGATCACCTGAATGTAGCCTTACAATTAATTTCCCTTGCTTATACATTTCATCTATCAGATCCATCTGCTCTTCCAGGGTCATAGAAGCAGAGTTTCTGACTAATGCTGTAGGGTGTGCAAAATGAGTCAGTTCTTCGGGCACCAAGCTGCCCGCATATAAAATACAGTCAGCATTTTCCAGTAATTCTTTTCCTTTTAGGGTGATGTATTCTGGTGCGCCTGGCCCTGCGCCAACAATGGCAATTTGCCCTTTACGCTCAAATGAGCTAATCAGGCTAATGGCATACGTGAATTTTTTACCCGATGAAACTTCTGTCTTAGTTTTTTCTATCAACCATGTGGTTGTGTTTGCCGCTAACGCTGATGAACTTTCGGCCACACCAGCTACGCCTATTTTACCAAGCACCACATCTGACGGATTGGCAACCTGAATGTTATTTAATTCGTCAACAGCATAAGTAATAAAATCCCATTTATGCTTTTTTGAAATACTTAGATACGCCTTTTCTTCGGCTTTAATATCGACAGAAGTTAATGCCGAAATGCTTTGACGGGCAATACCCTCCTGCGTCAATTTGTCCAATAGCATCTCCTCAAACAATTCCGGTTCAATATCTTTCCCACAGCCGCTTCCTAAGGTTAAACATTTTGGATAAAAAGAGATTACCGGAGTTTCGCTTTTAATAAGCTCATAGCCTACATAAATCAACAACTCATAGTCAGCCTGATTTATATTGCTTATATCATAGTAAACATCAACAAAGGTTGGTTTTGATTTTTCGAGCCAAGCGGTTCCTGCATCTTTTACTTTTAAAATAAGCGCAGTTGGCCGGTTATTTACAAATAAGGAAATGGCCTTGTTTAATGGTAGCGATGCGTTTACAGACCAGTTAAATTTAGCCCCTAACAGGTCTAATGCCCAAATATCCTGCAAATCGCTTGACGTAGTAATTACTGCCTGTGCCTGAAAAATATGACTTATCTTTTTAGTGATCTCATTTGCCCCACCAGTATGGCCGCTTAACACCGACTGCACAAATTTCCCCTGTTCGTCTATGTTAATAACCGCAGGATCAGTTGTTTTATTTTTAATATGGGGTGCAATGCTGCGTACACAAATACCCAGCGCCCCTACAAATATCCATACATCAAAACGGTTAAATTTCTCTTGCATTAAACCGTCAATGTTATCAAGTTTTATAATGTCTTTTGAATATTCCGTTTCGCGTGTGGTATATAATTTACTGCGATAAAATTCCTGTTGTATAGTTTTCCCGATAGCTAAACCGCTATCAGTAAAAGCAACAATTCCTACCTTTTCCTCTTTTAACATATCAGCTTTATTTTATCGCTTTAAGTATGGCAATCTCGTTATGCGAATTTACTTTTAATTTTAAAGGTTCAATCAGTTTCCAGTTAAGTGCAGTGGCTGTAGCTATAAACTCATCAATAGAATTTTGCTGTACAGCATTCATCACAATTATACCTCCTGCACTAATGTATTGGTCAATTTTATGCATCAACTCATTTAGCCTGCCGCCATGGCCGCCTATAAAAACTGCATCGGGTTTGGTAATTAATGTAAAATCAAATTCAAGTATATCGCCCCGATAAGCATTGATACCCGGGGCTCCAAACTTATGCTGGTTGTTTTCTATCAACTGCATACATTCCAATCTTTTTTCAAAGGCGTGGATGTCCAAACGCGGGAAATGAAGCTTCGCTTCAATGCTTAACGAACCTGTACAAAAGCCTAAATCCCATAAAACAGCTTTTGATTGCAGTGCCAGGGCATGCAGCGAGCATAATCTTACCGGCATCTTGGTGATCATGTTCGGGCGGCCATCGAGTCCCTCAAATAAATCATCCTCAACACCAAAGGAAATATCTCTATGGGCTTTCTTTTGCAGGATAACGCAATTTAGCGAATGAAATGTTTGGAGAGAAGCTTCCCGCAAATCCATCTGTCTTACTTGTTCATGTTCGCCTTCCAAATCTTCTCCAACGCAAATGGAATAATTATCATAGCCATAATCCAAAAGTCTTTTTGCTATGGCCGAAGGAGATTTTTCCGCATCGGTTAACACCCCAATTAATGCTTCTTGTTTAATCAACACTTCATCAAGCGCCTGCCACGATCTCCCGTGTACACTTATTGTTTTGAGCTGGTTACTATTGATATTGATGCGATGAATTAACAGCTGGATAGCATTGAAATAAGGATAAGTATTGATTTGGGCATCATGATATTTTGTTTGTAAAGTATTGCTTATGCCATAAAAAAGCGGATCGCCGCTGGCAAATACCAAAATGGTTTCCTCAGTATTTTGATAGCTTTCAAATAAACTTTCAAGTGGTGCTTTAATCAAGATCCATTGATGTTCATCGGGCAATAAATGTTTAACCAGTTCAAAATGGCGCTGGCCCCCGCTAAAAACATGATGCTTTTGGATGAGTTCCAATTGCTGTTTAGCCGGCTCAAATTTTTTATTCCCAATACCTATGATTTCAAAAAGCATATTTTATCAGCTAAAATAGTCATCTGTTTCATCTAATGTAAAGGCAGCATTTACTATAGCCGCAGCAAAATTGCTTCCGCCACGTTTTTCTTCAATAAGTGCATAAGATACCGGTAACATTTTAAGGCGTTCTTTAGCTTCTACCACATTAATAAAGCCAACCGGGGCGCCGATAATCCCAGCCGGGTTAATTGTTCCCTGCTTTACCTGGTCGGCAATTTCAATTAAGGCCGTTGGGGCATTGCCAATTACAAACAATGCCTCCGGGTATTGCTTTGCAGCCAGCCTGATCCCGGCTTGCGAACGCGTTAAGTTTTCTTTTTCGGCAAGGGCTAAGGTTTCTTCCGCATTTAAAAGGCATACTACTTCGTTTCCATATTTTTCAGTAAAAGCCCTGGTAATACCTGCTTGTACCATAGTTACATCGGTAACTATAGTGCCGCCTTTTAACAGGTAATTATGCCATTGGGTAATAGCATTTGCAGAAATACTCAGGTAATTTAAATAATCCATATCGCCGGAGGTATGCATGCATCGGATAGCTGCCCAAAGAAAATCTTTAGGATATGCAGCAACATTCAGCTGGCTGATGATTTCCTTAAAGCTGGCCCTTTGTATTTCCGGGCCACTTTGAGGTTTTCTATCCAGGTACCCGCGTGGGGTTACTAAATGATTTTTATATTTAAAGGTTTGGCTATTGCCTATCACAACCAGGCTAAACATGTCAACATCATCCACGTTCAATGCCGATAGGGTTGTAATGGTTATTTTTTCATCGGGCCGCCCTAACTGGTAGCATATAGCCACGGGCGTTTCGGGGTTACGGTGTAATAAAAATATTGATTTAAGTTTATTCAGTTGCCAGTAACGTTTTTGGCTTTTAGGGTTATAAATTGAAGTTACAAAATCGCCCCAGGCCGCTGCTTCAATTCTTTTCTGGATGGTTTTCCACGGTGTCATAAGGTCTGACAGGGAAATACAGCAAAAATCATGACCTAAAACCGCACCCAGTTTACTTCCGGCAGCAACAAAAGCTGAAATTCCGGGGATGGTTTCCAGCTCAATATCTTCGCCTGACTGTGCCACCTTTTGGTAGACAATTGATGCCATAGAATAGATCCCGGCATCACCCGAACCGATAACCACCACATTATTTCCCTGTATGGCTTTTTCGATGGCTATATCCGCCCTTTTTTCTTCTTCGCTTAGTTCTTTCCCTATACATATTGTCCCTTCAGAGATAATATCTTCTATAAACTGAAAATAGTAATGATAGCCGATGATCACATCCGCTTCCTGTATAGCTTTTTTAGCGATTGGTAATAGGTAATCTTTACTCCCCGGACCAAGACCGACAACTTTAATCATTTTTTTATAATCAATAAGGAAAAATAAGGAATCTCCCTATTATGTAATTCATTAATATCAGTAGTTATATACTCTGCATTGGTACCTAAACGCTCACAATAATAATATTTCCAGTTTTTTGTAAGCAGGATAGGTAACAACTTAGCCAATCCCGTTCTTATCTTCATTAAAACCAGTGTATCAAAATCTTTAAACATTTGCTCAATGTTTTCAATACTGTTTTCTAAAGGAAGAAAACCTGATTTTTCGTTTTGTAAACATAATGGCACCTGATGCTTTGCGGCTCCAAGCGAAAAAGAATTAATACCCGGAACCAATTCAACCGGTATATTTTGCTGTTGCAACCTTTGTAATAAATAAGAAAACGAGGCATAAAAACTCAGGTCGCCCTCACAAACAATACTGATTTTTTTTCCTTGTTTCCAGGTATCGATCAGCAAAGCCGATGTTTCATCATATGTTTCTTCGGCAGCGGATCTGTCTAAACCCATTCTTAAAAAAAAACCTTTTAATTTATCAGCATCCAACTGATACTGATCCAGCATAGGGCGCACATAGCTTTCCTTCCTTCCATCCTGAAAGTGAGACCCCGGATAAAAAATAATATCCGATTCCTGTAAAATTTTAAGGCCCTTTACGGTTATTAATTCGGGATCACCCGGGCCTAAGGAAACACCATAAATTTTATTCACTTTTTTCAACAGGTTGCTTTTTTCTTTTATATAAAAATAGCTGCCATTTTTCTTCAGCTACACCTGCTTTGTCCATCTCTGCTCTCGCCATGGTAAAAAACAGATCCGAAAGACGGTTAACATACGCCAAGATGTAATCTTCCACACAGGCCGGGTCTTCTTTCATTAAAGTAACCAGCCTTCGTTCGCCACGGCGGATTTGCGTGCGGCAAACATGGCACAATGCCGAAACTTCATTACCACCGGGCAATAAAAAATAATCAGATGGTGAGGTAATACCTTCTTCCAATTCATCAAGCCATTGCTCACAAAATTCGGCCCCATCAACAGGTTTAGGATTTATATTTTCTTTGGTTGAATCGGATGGACGAGCCAAATGTGACATCATGTCCATCAGGTCCTTTTGTATCCGGTGTAAATTGGGTTGCCAGCTGTGGTCGGAACCTAATTTTACTCTTAATAAACCAATGGTTGAATTAGCTTCATCAAGCACACCATTGCATTCAATTCTGGCCGAATCCTTATCTTCCCTTTTGCCACCAAAAACTCCTGTGGTTCCCTTATCTCCTTTGCGCGTGTAAATTTTCATTGAAGTAATTATTATGAAGCTTTCGCTAATAGCAGATACAAATTAACAGTAAAATCATTTAAGGATGTGCTAATTGTTTGGAATAAACAATTGGTTTCGGTAAAAAAAGCTTTTTAGCGAAATTCTCTAAACGTCAGCACCAAGCATTTTTATCGGGTCGGGGTATTTGAATTGATAATTTAATCTTTTCTTTAATTTGTCTGAATTAACAATTTTAAAGGAAACATCATGGTGATTCTCTGCAAACTCGGGAGGCTCTAAGCCCGCCAGTACCGCTGCCTGCCGGTAATAGTTTTTGCGAAGCGGATGTTCATCTGCACAGGCATTAAAAACTTCACCCCAAATTTCCTGCTGTATAATACGGTAGATTATTTCGATACAATCATCCCTATGTATAATATTTACCGGGGCGTCAGCATTAGCTACATCTTTTTTGGCAGCAAGAAACCTTCCAGGTAACCGGTCATAACCTACAAGGCCGCCGAAACGAACAATAGTGGTAATAAACGCTTTTTGCTCCCGGAATAAATCTTCCACGATTTTCAATGCCTGGCCGCTTCCTTTTTCGGGCTTCAGGTTTTCATATTCAAAAACTTCACGGTTTACGTCAGGATATACAGATGTTGAGCTTATAAATAAAACTTTGGGAATCCTATATTTAATAATCGCCTGAATAAGCGATTGAATTTGTGCCGGATGATAAGTGGTTATATCCAGCCTCCTTTCGGGAGGAAAATTAATGATCAGGATATTACAGCGAAAAAATCCATCTAAATCATCTCCGGAAAGTTCAGGGGACAGCAATATTTGGTAAGGAGAAATCCCCCGCTCTTTTAAAATCGGGAAAATATCCGCGTTTGTCACTGATCCTTTTACGCTTATTCCTTTTTCAATTAGATGACATGCCAATGGAAGGCCAAGCCATCCGCAACCCAAAATACTAACCATTTTTAAAATTTAGTTTGTAAAATAAAGGATATTAAAATAAATATGGATAAGATATCATAAAATTCCAGTGAGGCTTTCTGCTTATTCCCGCCGTTTTCTTAAGCACCTTAAACAAAATAGAATTTTTATCTTTGACCTCCCGAAGTAAAACGGCCAGGCAATTTTATCCATATAGTAAACATGATCATATACATAAGCGGTGGCGTACGAAGCGGGAAAAGCAAATATGCCCAGGACATGGCTTTAAAACGCAGTGCTGCCCCGGTTTATATAGCCACTGCAAAAATATGGGATAAGGATTTTGAACAACGGGTCAAACGCCACCAGGAAGAGCGCGGCAGGCAATGGAAAACTTATGAAGCCTGTCAAAACCTTCATTTGTTACCTATTGAGAACCAGACGGTAGTGATTGATTGTGTTACACTTTGGTTAACTAATATTTTTATGGACGATGAGGAAGATATAACCAAAGCGCTCAATGTATTTAAAATTGAGATTGATCTCCTGGAAAAACTCGCAGGAACATTTATCATCGTATCTAACGAGTTGGGGATGGGGCTGCATGCCGAAACAGCATTAGGGCGTAAGTTTGCCGATCTGCAGGGCTTGGCCAACCAGTATGTAGCAGGTAAAGCCGATGAGGCAATATTTATGGTATCTGGGCTTCCATTATATCTTAAAAAGAATTGATGCCATGTTAAACTTAGAAGAATTATTTAAAGCCAGGCGTGATACAAGGCATTTTAAAAAAGATCCTGTCCCGGATGAAGTAATTGAGAAGGCTCTTGCGGCCGGGCACGCCGCACCTTCAGTTGGTTTAACAGATGCAACCCGATATTACGTTATCCGGGATGAAAACGTAAAAAAAGAAATTAAAAAGGTTTTTGAAGAATATAACAGCAAGGCCGCAGCCCTGATAGAAAATGAATCGCAAAAAGCATTATACAATTCTTTAAAGTTAGAAGCCATTGTAGATGCGCCTATTGGTTTATTGGTTTGCTATGACCGTTCAGTACTTAATAACTTTACCATTGGCACAATTGCCAGTAATGATACTATAAAATTCAGTGCCGTTTGTTCTGTACAAAACATCTGGCTCTCATTAACGGAGCAGGGTTATTCGATGGGTTGGGTGTCTATTTTAAATTATTATAAATTTAAGAGCTTACTTGGCCTGCCGGAAGAAATTGAACCACTTGGGTATTTTTGCCTTGGCAAACCGGCTACTGATTATGAGCAGCAACCCATGTTACAGCAATTAGGCTGGAAAAACAAATCATCCAAGCCTCATGTGACTGAAGTTTCGGCTGTAAATAAATATCCCGAACATGCCAATGAACCTGGGGAATTAAATTATACTGATAATGATTTGTCAGCCGAACTACAGCGACTTATCGATGATAAAACAAAGCCTGTTGGTTCGTTAGGTTTGCTGGAGGTTTTGGCCAAACAGCTCGGCATGGTATTTAACACGCCGAAACCAGAAATTATCAATCCTCATATTATAGTTTTTGCGGCAGACCATGGCCTAGCGCAACATGGTGTAAGTAATTATCCGGCAGAGGTTACCAGGCAAATGGTAAATAACTTTTTAGAGGGCGGCGCAGCTATTAATGTTTTTTGCAAACAGCATGATATTGCACTTAAAATAGTTGATGCCGGTGTTAATTACGATTTTGCGCCTAATCGAAATATTATCAATTGCAAAATAGCGAAAGGAACGGCCTCATTTATTAATGGCCCTGCAATGAGTAATGCGGAGCTCCAATTATGTTTCGAAAAAGGCGCTGGGGTAACAAGGTCAATATATCAAACAGGATGCAACACCATTGGGTTTGGAGAGATGGGAATAGGGAATACATCAAGCGCTTCTATTTTGATGAGCGTGTTATGCAAAATTCCTTTAATTGATTGCATTGGCAAGGGCACGGGAGTTGAAAATGAAAAGTTAAATCGCAAAACTGAACTATTGCAACAGGCTATAGCTAATTATAGCGGCCAGGCAGATATGCTAAGTTATATGGCCTATTTTGGCGGTTTTGAGCTAATGCAAATTACAGGTGCTATTTTAGAAGCAAGAAATAAAAAAATGCTTATTTTAATAGATGGCTTTATTGTTACTGTCGCTTTTCTTTGTGCTTATTTAATTAATCCATCGGTAAAAGAAAATGCTGTTTTTTGCCATGAGTCGGGAGAGAAGGGACATAAACTGTTACTTAAATGGCTTGATTCCGAGCCTTTATTACAATTGAAAATGCGCCTTGGGGAAGGCAGTGGCTGTGCGGTTGCTTTTCCAATAATTAAAAGCGCGATCTGTTTTTTAAATGAAATGGCAAGTTTTGAAAGTGCCGCCGTCAGCAATAAAATACAATGAAAAAGGAACTGCAAATATTTTTTACAGCGGTTTCTTATTATACCCGCATCCCTGTTCCCGCATTGCTACAATATGATCCGCTTTTTTTGAATGCGTCAAGCCGTTATATTCCGGTAATAGGATGGGTTACCGGTGCCTGCTCCTTTTTTACATTTTATTTTTTAAACTATATTTTTGGTTCTTCCATAGCCCTGGTGTTTGCGGTCGCAGCATCTATATTACTTACGGGTGCATTTCACGAAGATGGTTTTGCTGATGTTTGCGATGGCTTTGGCGGCGGGTGGACAAAAGAAAAAACTCTGGATATAATGAAAGACAGCCGCCTGGGCACCTATGGCGTTATCGGGCTTGTGCTAATCATTGTGTTTAAGTTCCTGGCGCTTCAGCAGTTATTAAATACTGTTGGGAATAATTTTATCCTTTTACTCTTGATCTTTATTCTTCCGCCTGCCATCAGCCGTTTTACCGCCATCAGCTTAATTTATACTTATCCTTATGCAGGCAATTCAGAGAATAGTAAAGCCAAACCCGTTACTGAAAATATTAATATTTATAACTTATGGATTGCTTTATTATTTGCCATTGCTCCTTTAATGCTGCTAAGCTATATTGCTCATAAACCCTTTTTGTTGCTGGTTATTATTCCCCTGTATCTGCAAAAGGTGTATATGGGCAGTTACTTTAACCGAAAGATAGGCGGCTATACCGGCGATTGTTTAGGCGCCGTACAGCAAGTTGCCGAAATTATATCCTATCTGTCATTCATCGCCGTATGGAGATTTTTCTGATCAGGCATACTACACCGGCTGTTGATAAGGGGTTCATCTATGGCCGAACAGATGTCTCGCTTGCAAATAGTTTTGATGTTGAAAAAGAATTGATCAGAACTAAACTACCGGAAAATATTGATCGTGTTTTTTCTAGCCCATCTTCCAGATGTACCCTACTTGCCCATAAAATAAAAGATTCTTTTAAAACTGATGAGCGCCTGATGGAACTTGATTTTGGTTTATGGGAAGGGAAAACCTGGGAAACTATAGATCGGTTAGAAAGTGAACGGTGGATGGAAGACTTCATCAGCAATCGCCCGCCAGGGGGCGAAACTTTGCATGAAATGAAAAGTAGGGTGATGGAATTTTGGAATGAATTGCTGCTATTACCCCATCAGCGGATAGCCATTATTACGCACGCAGGTGTGATCAGGCTCATAATTAATGCGGTTAACTCCGCACCGCTTCAGTCACTATTTGATATTCCTGTTAATTATGGTGATGTTATTGTATTGAAAATGTAAATTAAAGATTTAATAAACTATTCATAATATACGTTTTCTCTTTATATCAATAAATTTAATTAGGTTTACTCCAGTTATTTGGTTTTTGCTATACATCTGTATAAACAAAATTAAAAGGGAATCCGGTGAAAATCCGGAACAGTTCCCGCTGCTGTAAGTTCTATATATACACTTTAACATTCTTTGCCACTGTCTGCAATATGCGGATGGGAAGGCGTTAAAGCAGAACGAGTCAGAAGACCTGCCAAACAATGTATCCAAATTGCTTTCGGGAGAAAGGCGAAGGACGTAACGATTTTTTTACTCGTTCCATCTTGCAATGATCTCCTGTTGTTTTTTTGGCAAAAACGTTAATGCCTGTTATCAGTTTTTTGGGGAATATTGGCCAAATTCATGAAACTGTATCCATGCTTAATAGTGCTTACATAACTGCGGATATAAATTATATAAATGAATATACTTCAACAGAATTTCACAGGATTCATTATTCTGCTGGTATTAGGATTACGCCATGGCCTTGATCCCGACCACATAACCGTAATTGATGGTTATACCTATCGCCTTCACGAAAAAAAAAGTCTTTGGTCGCGCTGGGTAGGTTCTTTATTTGCCATAGGGCATGGTGCCATGGTAATTGTTATAGCCCTTTCGTTAAGCATTTTGAAAAGAAATTTCAAAATGCCCTCCTGGCTCGATATTATTGTGGAATGGCTGCCATTGGCAATGTTACTGATGATAGGTATCTCCAATGTTATTTCCTTATCGCAGAAAAAACAAGTTAGCATTAAAGGCTTTCGTAAACATTTGTTGCCTAAATATTTCAGCACACACCTCAATCCCTTTACAGTTATATTAACCGGGATAATTTTCGGATTTATTTTTGACACATCATCCCAGATCGCTGCTTTTGGCTATGCAGTTTCCGCCTCTAATCAATTAATGTATGCTGTATTAGGAGGCCTGGTTTTTTCTATCGGTTTGATCATGACCGGAACCTGCGATTCTTTTTTATTGAGTAAATTGTTAAAAACCTTTGATCAAAAAAAAATACAAACACACCGGTTTAAACTCAATGTGCTGATTACTTTGATGTGTTTTGCATTACCAATCTATAAGGTGGTAAGCTATTTTAATCCAGGATTAGAACTCAATACGCTTCAGAATAATATCGTGGGCCTGTCTTTTATAGCCATTATTATATCGCTTTACGTTGATCTGTATATTCGTTATAAACGTAGCAGCAAAAGCGAGGTAATTAGTAATGAACCCGATGTCCTTAATTTGGATGAACCCCAAAATACATTATAATTTTCAATCCAAATATCTGAGATCCAAACACCCTTTTTAAAGCTCTATGAAGAAACTTATATCCCTTATTTGCCTTTTGTTGCTGACCAACATTTTGCTGGCCCAGCAAAAAAGGCTAAAAGGAAAAGTAATTGACACGCTTACACGTGAGCCTATTGAGGCTGCAGTAATAACCGATCTAAAAACAAATAATAAAACCGCTACAGATAAAAACGGAAATTTTATTTTAAATAATATAAAAGGTGACAGCGTTTACGTGTCTTACATTGGTTACCAGGCCAAATTGGTAAAAGCGGACTTTGTAAAGCCAATGCGCATAGCCCTCGAAAAGGGTATGACTACATTGAAGGACGTATCTGTCACTAACAATCTAACATTTGATACCTATAAAATACTTACTAACCTTGATCTCAATATGCAACCCATCAAATCTTCCCAGGATATGTTGCGGCTGGTGCCTGGTTTGTTTATTGCACAACACCAGGGCGGCGGAAAGGCGGAGCAAATATTTTTACGTGGCTTTGATGCAGATCATGGAACAGATGTAAACATTTCAGTAGATGGTATTCCGGTAAACATGGTAACACATGCCCATGGCCAGGGATATGCAGATTTACATTTTTTAATACCGGAGACGATTTCGAGCTATGATTTTGGCAAAGGCCCTTATTATACTGATAAAGGAGATTTTACTACGGCGGGTTATGTTGCCTATGTTACTAAAACAACCATTAACCAGGATATGATAAAAGTGGAAGCCGGTCAGTTCAATACATTTCGGACGGTTGCTCTGATAAATCTGTTAAGCGAAAAAGCGAAAGAAAATGGGCAGAATGCCTATATAGCTGCCGAGGGGCTATATTCAAACGGAGGTCCATTTACGTTGGGCGAGCATTTTACACGGTATAATTTATTTGGAAAATTCAATACAAAAATTGGTAGTAATAGTAAATTGACCGTTATTGTTTCAACCTTAAAGTCAGACTGGCGGGCATCCGGTGAAATTCCTGACAGAGCGGTTGCGGAAGGATATATTGCCAATCGTTTCGGAGCGCTCGACACCGCACAGGGAGGGCACACAGCCAGAACAAATGCAGGCTTAAAGTTAACGTCTGACCTGGGTAATAACTGGGTACTTGAAAACCAGCTATGGTACTCGCACTATTACTTTAATTTAGTTAGCAATTTTACCTTTTTCTATTATTTCCCGACAACAGGTGATGAGTTTCGCCAAAAGGAAACAAGAGATTTAGGTGGATACAACGGAAGAATCTCAAAAACCACCACCATAGGTAATACTTCATTTACTACTGCCGCAGGTGCAGGATTCAGGTACGATCATATATCGCCGCTTGAGTTAGACCATACCGAAAACGGGCAGTTTTTAGATTACCTTCAATATGGGCGCGCCAGAGAACTTAATGTGAATGGCTATTTTGATGAAACAGTACGCAATGGCAACTGGCTATTTAACGCAGGCGTAAGATTGGATTATTTCCATTTTTATTATCAAAACCTGGTGCCTTCTACAGACACTATTGCCACCTCCTTATTTAATAATGTAAACCCAAATGCGCAAAAAGCAATTATTAGCCCGAAGCTGAATGTAGAATACACCTTTAACAGCCAGATCCAATTATACTTTAAAGCGGGTAAAGGATTTCACTCCAACGACTCGCGGGTGGTAGTAGCCAACCAGGGATTTGAAGATTTGCCCGCTGCTTACGGAGCAGACATGGGGATAAACTGGAAACCAATCCCCAACCTGTTTATTAACTCTGCACTTTGGTACCTATACCTGCGGCAGGAGTATACTTTCGGGCAGGATTTGATTAATCAGCCAGCGGGCCCGGTATTGCCCACCGGGCAAACAGTAAGAATAGGAGTTGATTTTTCGGCACGTTACCAACTTATTTCATGGCTTTTTGCAAATATAAATATCAACCTTGCAAGGCCGAGGTACCTCGACAGTTTAAAAGGGCATGACTATGTTCCATTGGCGCCTACGCTAACAAGCACAGCCGGGTTAGATTTTCGTTTGAAAAACGGAATAAACGGTGGTATCAGTTATCGGTACTTACGCGACAGGGCAGCCGACAGTGAATATAATTTAACAGCACGTGGCTATTTTATAACGGACTTATCAATAAATTATACTCAAAAGAGCTATGAGATTGGAATTTCAATCGAAAACCTGTTTAACCGACAATGGGATGAATCACAATTTGAATATTTATCGCTACTAAAAGGGGAGACAGTACCGGTTAATCAAATAAGTTACACGCCAGGCGTCCCATTCTTTGCTAAACTTAAATTGGCGGTTTTTTTCTAAATGCTATTTTGAAAACATAGAGATGACCAAAAAAAGGTGTTCAAAAAATCCCCCATGTTAGATTTTTTGAACACCTTTTTTTAAAAAAACAGCCAATTATTCCCTAATTTCCTTTGATTGTTTATCTGAGTATTTCTCTAAAATCCGCTCTACAACCATCAAAAACCCATAAATGTGTTCAATTAATTTCCCGCTGTCGGTACAAAGCCCCGTCAGGGGCTTTGTTGTTTAAATTGAAATATATTTAAGCGGCGCGCTCTTTCCACCCCTCGAAATTCATGTTCACGTTTTGCACACCATCGATTTTATGAAGGTACAAGCAATTATAGCGCCTACCTCTCAGCGGGGCACCAACACGGCGCTTTTGGCCTTGTGCGGCATCCTCACGCCTGATTAGAGGGTTACAAAGCATAAAAGGCGTAATTACTTTCGTTTCATTATAAATTGATAAATTGACGATCGGCCCCAAGTCGAAACTGAATTCATTTATTTCAACCAAATACAGCAATAAAATCGTTTTTAACCTGTCTTCTATATTTCTACAGAATTGGTTCTTAATTTTATACCATCTTAATTACTAAAAAAATCGGCGGATAGCGAAAATTCTACTTAACACATAAAGCTGCTATCTATAGAAATCGAATGTTCGCTAATTGCGGCTGGCGTTCAAATATTAAATAACTAAGATGCCATTTTTAGACGTCGTATTACAGGTTCCCCGCACTATTTCACTTTTGTTATTCAATTTTTGGAACTTTGCAATAAAGCTGAATAAAAAATGGCCCGTAGTGCTGTTGCGTTTGAAGTTTTTATGCTGTAGTAATTTAAAAAAATGTTGCGGGCTTGCTCTTATTATACTCCCTTTGTTCGGCACAGCACAGCAAAAAGACACCCTTTTACACAATAAGGATACCTTAAAGGTTATTGCCGACACCGGCAAAAAGGTTCCGCTCCAGGCTGGCAAGGTTACCCGTGTCAGCGGCCAGGTTACAGATGCAGTCACCGGTCGGCCCTTAGCCCTTATCAGCATTAACTTTTCCGGCAGTGGTCACGGCACCTCTTCCGACAGCCAGGGTAAATACTATTTAATTGCGGCTGGTTCCTATAAAAAAGTTTCCTTTTCATATGAAGGTTACCAGCAGGTGACTGTAACGGTTATTCCGGGACAGGATAACAATGTTTCTGTCCGCCTTAAAAAGAGTTTAACCCAACTCAAAGAGGTGGTGATCACTTCAGGTAAAAATAAACGGTACCGCAACAAAGGAAATCCTGCGGTAGAACTCATTCAGCAGGTCATTGATCATAAAGATCAGAACCGGATGGAAAGTTCAGCCTATCTTCAATACGACCAGTATGAACGGATTGGCTTGTCCTTTTTTAATTTGTCGCCCCAGTTTATAAACGGTCGTTTTTTCAGTAAATATAAATTCATGCTGGATACCACCTTTAGCATAAACGGGCAGACTAAAACTGCGCTTCCGGTTTTTTTTAGTGAAAAATTATCACAACATTTTTATCGTAAATCGCCGGCCAAAACTATCGAGGTATTAAATGCACAAAAGGAAATTAACATTATCAGATTTGTGGATACCGTCGGTTTGGATATTTACCTCAACCGGCTCTATGGAGATAACATCGACATCTATTCTAATAATATCTTTCTTGTCACTAACCAGTTTCTGAGTCCTATTGCTGATCACGCGCCGGATTTCTATAAATTTTTTATTATTGATACTGTACAGTCGGGCAACAAAAAATTAGTGGAATTAAGCTTTACGCCGCGTACTAAAGGCGACCTGTTGTTTGAAGGTAAGCTGCTGGTTACGCTCGACGGTCGCTATGCTGTTCAGTCCTGCGAACTAAACGTTAATAAGCAGATCAATATTAATTTTATGCGCAGCCTGCAAATTTCGCTGGACTTTGACCAATATCCCGGCGGACGTTATTATTTAAAGAAAAGTGATGTAAAAGCTGATTTTGGTGTTTTAAGAAATAAAGGTACAGGTGTTTTTGGTGAACGAACGGTATTTTATTCAAACTATAAATTAGATTCGCCGCTTACTGCTGCATTTTACCGGGGAAAGAGTTTACAAACCGCCGCAAATTACAGCAAGCCGGATACTGGCTACTGGACTCAGCACCGTACGGATACACTTACTACACAGCAGGCCCAGGTATATGCCCACATTAACAAACTGGAAAGTATGACTTCTTTTAAAAGATTGTCATGGGTTGCCTCTACCCTTGCCGGGGGATATGGCGACCTTGGGCCAGTGGAAGTTGGGCCAATTGGCTCAATTTATTCCTTTGATAGTGTCGAAGGTTCTCGTTTTTGGATGGGTGGAAGGACAACGCCGAAATTTAACAAATCAATTTACCTGGAAGGCTACGCTGCCTATGGCACAACAGACAAGCAATTAAAATATGATTTAACTACTTATTATTCGTTAAATAAAACACCTTACTACCGTTTCCCCAACGACTATTTTAAAGTTACCTACCAGTATGATGTTGACGTGCCCGGAACCGTTTTTGCGATTAACAATACACAAAGAGCGCTGTCGTCATTCCATACCGGGAAGAGCGATTACTGGCTTTATAGCAGGATTTTCAACATTGGGTATGTAAAAGATTTTGAAAATCATTTTTCGTACAGCCTGGCTTTCAAAAACTGGAACCAGCAGCCTGCCGGAACGTTGATATACCAGGTTAATGACCCTGGTAACAGCATTGTACATACCTTAACCACCAGTGAGGCCGACCTGGCATTAAGGTATGCGCCGCATGAACAAATTTTACAGGGAACCATGTTTCGCAGAACCGTTTATGGTAAGTACCCGATTTTTAACCTGCAGGTGAATCATGGGTTTGCAGGCGTACTCAACGGATCGTACAGCTATACCAATATAAGTGCAAATATTTTTAAACGTTTTTATTTATCGCAGTTAGGTTATACAGATGTTACCTTGCTGGGCGGCCTTTTAACCGGAAAGGTGCCATTTCCGCTGCTGATGATCAGTCCTGCTAATCAATCCTTTGGATACGACCCAAATGCTTACAATTTGATGAACTATTTGGAGTTTGTTAGTGATCATTACGCAGGCTTGAATGTGACACATGCCTTTAATGGCTTTCTCCTGAATAAAGTGCCCTTAATTGAGCATCTTAAATGGCGGGAATTTTTATCCCTTAAAGTTTTATATGGCGGTTTGCGGAACGAAAATAACCCGCTTTACACAAAGGGCCTTTATAATTTCCCGATAGCTGCAAATGGCGCGAATGGCACCTATGCACTGGGCAGTACACCCTACGTAGAAGCCGGCGCCGGGATAGGAAATATCTTTAAAATTTTACGGATAGATGTGATCCGCAGATTTAATTATCTCGACCATCCGGGGATCGCTCCTTACGGGATCAAATTTAGTTTTACCCCTGGTTTTTGAAGTTGGAGGTCTGGAAAGCTGAAATATGTTGATTATCAGCATAATAAAAATAATGCTTATGTAAGCAACTGATAATCAACCGCTATCAAAATCACTTTTCTCCGTCTCCGCTGGGTATGTCAAAGACGACCCAGCGCTGCATAGTAATGTCATAACGATCAATCCGCCTGTCCAGGTTTGCAACTTGGACAAATAACAGTTTAAGCGCTTAAATGGAAACCAATGTACTTGAAATTTGTAATGTAAAACTAAACAAGCCTTTGGCTCCGGCTACCTGTCAGCGGGGCACGAGTGCTTCCACCTCTTTTGCCCCACGCCGACACTCGCGCCCAATGTCATTAAGTTAAGAGAATTAATATCGAACACCCAACACCGAATTTTGAATAATAAAGTAAGAAACTTCGAAATTCGATATTCAAAATTCATTATTCGATATTAAATTCTTTCACTTTTTCCTTAACTTAATGACATTGCACTCGCGCCTGAATTTGGAGGCGACCGGAAACGTATCCCAGGTATAGCATTATTTTAACCAATATTCCCTATCGCCAACCCAGGGCCGGCGCCACATGCTCCAAAATAGCCGACAGCACATGCACATTGTAGTCAACGCCCAGGGTATTGGGGATGGTGAGGAGCAGCGTGTCAGCTTCCTGTATCGCTTCGTCCTGCGCCAGTTCTTTGATCAGCTGATCTGGTTCGGCGGCATAGCTCTTTCCGAAGACCGCTCTTTTTTCAGGCTCGATATAACCAAAACTATCCGCTGATTTGCCTTGCTGTCCAAAGTAATACCTGTCTTGCTCGGTTACCAAAGCAAAAATGGAGCGGCTTACTGAAACCCTGGGTTCGCGCTGATGTCCGGCTTTTTTCCAGGCCTCTTTATACGCCCTGATTTGCTCTGCCTGCTGGATATGAAAAGGTTTGCCGCTTTCATCAAATTTCAAGGTAGAACTTTGCAGGTTCATCCCATTTTCGGCCGCCCAAACCGCGGTTGCATCAGAGGCAGCTCCCCACCAAATCCGTTCCTGCAATCCTTCCGAGTGCGGCTCCAGGCGCAATAAGCCCGGCGGGTTAGGGAACATCGGGTTAGGGTTTGGCTCCGCGAATCCTTTACCTTTTAATTTGTCCAAAAACTCCAAAGCTTTGCGGCGGCCCATTTCGGCATCGGTTTCTCCCTCTTCAGGTTCATAACCGAAATAGCGCCAGCCTTCGATCACTTGCTCAGGTGAACCCCGGCTAATGCCTAATTGCAAACGCCCGCCCGAGATGAGGTCGGCGGCGCCGGCATCTTCCAACATATACAGCGGGTTTTCATAGCGCATATCGATGACGCCGGTGCCAATTTCTATTTTGCTGGTTTTAGCGCCGATGGCCGAGAGCAGCGGAAAGGGCGAGGCCAGCTGCCGCGCAAAGTGATGGACGCGGAAATAGGCGCCATCCACACCAATTTCTTCTGCGGCAACAGCCAGGTCAATAGATTGCAGCAAAGTATCGCCCGCAGTACGGGTTTGATAGGAGGGGTGGTTGGACCAGTGCCCGAATGATAAAAATCCTATTTTCTTCATATAGAAAACAAATGTAAGCATCCGGGCGGTCCGCACGGGTCACGGCTCAGTAAATCTTACGTTCCCCGCCTGTCCAGGTTTGCAACCTGGACACATAACAATTTAGGCGTCCCGCTTAAATTAAAATCAACGTACTTAAAATTTGTAATGCAAAACTAAACAAGCCTTTGAAGCGGGCTACCTATCAGCGGGGCACGAGTGCTTCCACCTTTTTTGCCCCACGCCGACACTCGCGCCTGAATTCGGGGCACCGCTTTTTTCTTCGGTTAAATTTGCCCGTTATAATTGGGGGTCAAATTCCACAATCCATTCAATACCATATTTATCCCGGAACATGCCGCCGTAGGTACCCCAGGGACTGTCGCCGATGGGGCCTTCAACAGTTCCACCTGCCGATAGTCCGTTAAATATTTTATCAGCCTCTTCCTTACTTTCGGCACTCACCACTATTTTCGACCGGTTTTCGTTCTCGTTTACCCGTCCCATAAATTCGGGTACATCGTTGGCTATTAATACATTGTGTTTTCCAATAGGTAAGGCAATGCGCATGATCTTGTTGGCTTCATCTTCCGCTATGGGAAATTCATCGCTTGCCAGGTCCTTAAAACGGATGATCTTGCCAAACTCGCCGCCAAAAACTGATTTGTAAAAAGTGAATGCTTCTTCGGCATTTCCGTTAAAGCTGATCCAGGGATTAATTATTCTCATAATTTTATTTTTGAATGATTGATTTTCATACTTATGCTTCCCCGCCTGTCCAATATAATTACGCCCCCGGTTTAACGATGGTAAAGTTTAAGGCCTGCAAAAAGCATAATAAAGACTAAAAGGCCAAATATGATAAACGCGAATATTGTCACCAGCCAGCGTGGCAGTTTGGATTCGTCAAACGATTTTTTTTTCATTTTTGGTAGCTAATTATAAATGTTAATCTGTTTTTTACCTGTCAATTATTTGTTAAAACGCATTCTCTGAATTATTATTAGTGAAGCACGAAATATAATAAATCCGTTGGAATGATGTACGTTATTTTGAGTATTTCCCGTCCCCGCAGGCTCTGTCGCAGACGACCCTGCGCTGCATGGTGGTGGTAGAACGATCAATCCCTGCAATCCCAGGTTAGCGGTTATATTTCTCCGTCATACGAACATCGTACGCATGGTCGTCGTTGACAGGCCCTGCTGGGACAAAGATTCTTCTTAAGCGTTAACCTCAAGCTTATATCCTTTGCTGCGTATAACAACAATGTTGATATTGGGATCAGGTTCCAGTTTTTTTCTAAGTTTTGATATAAACATATCCAGGCTACGCCCCACAATAACCCCTTCATCCTCCCATATCTCTTTTTGCAGGCGGCTTCTCGCTATAGTTTGGTTAGGAGACAACGCGAAAATGAGCAGCAGGCGTGTTTCAGTTCCGGTCAGGTCTACGGTCATTTTATTTATTATTAGCTGCCGTTCCTCTGCATCAAACAACACCGAACCAAATGTGAATATCCTGGTGCGCTGACCGCCGGGTAAGGCCCTCCCCGGCTTAACAGATCTCAACAAAATAAAACCAACAAATGCTAAAAGTGGCAGGCCGCCCAAAAGGTATCCACTCTTTGCGGTACTTATGCCCGCCGGTTTAAATTTAATGTTGATCATGTAACATGCCCTGGGTTGCGCTCTCCCTATGCATGCTACAATATCATCTTTTGTATTTTGGGATATAGCGTATCCATAGGCTATACTGGAGTTGCCGCAGTTGAGTACGTTAACAACATAATCACGTGCGAGCGGGTCTTTGGCCAACAAACGCCGGGTAGTATTCACCAGGGAATCCGGTTGAAAAGTGAACTCATTCTCAAACGTGATCTGGTATTCATTTTCGGCGATCTTTTTTACAGGCAGCACTCTTGATGTACTGTCGCCAGACTGTAAGAGTAGTTCATGCCCGATCTTGCGGAGCAAAACCTCCCTTCTGGCGATAGCAAAGTCGTCACTCCCGGTCATACCGAAAGCCACGCAGATTACCGATACTGACAAGAGTAGTATCAACCCGAATAAGTACTTGCGTTTCCCGGAGAGGAGATTTCGGCTATCCAACATACTGTTTACGATTTATTTACAAAGTTTACATTTTTATTTACAATCCAAATTTCTCAGGCCGAAAAATATCAAAGTAGATTCGCTGAATCAATTTTGATAGGATATGAAAAATAAAAAAAATGTTTTGTACAGCCTGATCATCATGCTGGCAGGAGTCATCTATTTTCCCGTACAGGCTCAACAAAAAAATGGCGCTATCAAGTCTGAAACCAAAGACGTATCCACTTCCCATGGACCTAACACCTCTGTTCGTACTGTCAAGCAAGATAGAAAGGGCAATATGTGGCTTGTTTCAATCGAAGGGATTATCCGTTACGATGGAAAATCTTTTACTAACCTCACAAGTAAAATAGGTTCGCACAGAATCTGGGATGTTCTGGAAGATCGACGCGGAAATATTTGGTTCGCTACTATCGATTCAGGTGTTTATTATTACAATGGGAAGTCCCTTCAACATTATACAACCGGCGAGGGGCTTGCCAGTAACTCCGTTTTTGAAATTTATGAAGATAAAGCGGGCATTATTTGGTTCGGCACCGGAGGTGGAGCAAGCCGTTACGATGGGAAATCTTTTCGAAATTTTAAAATGAATGTACCACCCCCAGTTATTCAAACTGATTCTATCTACGTATCAGGTTACCACAAACAGCTTCAGCACCCAGAACTTTATTGGATGGTAAATGAGACCAATAATCGTGTTCATACTATCATTGAAGACAAAACAGGGAAATTCTGGTTTGGAACATGGGGCTTTGCCAGCGTTTACGATGGAAAGACATTTACCACTATAACCAATAAAGACGGAAAACCTTTTACAAAGGTTCGTTCGATAATAGAAGATAAAAAAGGCAATATTTGGCTCGGTGGAGGTGGTGGCCTTTGGCGTTATGACGGCACCACGTTTACCCAGTTCACCAGGAATTCTGTTGGCTATGTCTACAAAGACCGGAAAGGAAATATTTGGACCAGTTCAGAAAGGGATAATGGCGAAGTTTGGGCGCTTTCGCGTTATGATGAGAAATCCTTGTCTAATAAAAAGCCAGCGGTAACCGAAATCATGTCAGGGGGAAACGGTCTTTTTGAGATTGTAGAAGCCCGTGACGGAAGTATCTGGATTGGCGCATCTGATGGGGTGTATCGTTATGATGGAAAGACCGTTAAAAGACTTTAAGTGTAAAAAAGGTCGGAATGTGTAAGTAATAAAGAAAAAAATGAAGAACTACTCACAGATTTACGCTTTGTTCCTGGTGCTTGTTTTTTGCACGTCCTGCAAAGGACAAAACAAAACAGAGGCCGCAAAAGAAAATATCACGCCGGAAACAAAAAATATAGTTACTCCCTCCGGACCTAATGGAATCGTTCGAAATATCATACAAGATAGAAAGGGCAACATTTGGATGGCTGCATTTGACGGTATTTATCGGTATGATGCCCGCCTGCCGGACGGGCAAGGAAAATCATTTACCAATATCACCAATAAAGTAAGTTCGGCCCGCTTTTTTTCTGTTTTTGAAGATAGCAAAGGCAACTTGTGGTTCGGCTCTATTGGCTCAGGTGTTTATTGTTACGATGGGAAATCCCTTCGAAATTTTACAACAAAAGAAGGGCTCGCCGGCAATGACGTTAGTTGTATTTATGAAGATAAAGCCGGTAATATTTGCTTTGGCACTGGAAGTGGAGCAAGCCGTTACGATGGGAAATCCTTTCGAAATTTTACAACGAACGAAGGTCCCCCGGCTACCCAGGCTGATTCTGTCCACGTATCAGTTTACAAACACCAACTTCCGGCAGTTTCATGGATGCATAATGATGTTAATGCTATTATTGAAGACAAAACAGGCAGGTTTTGGTTTGGCACAAGGGGCAATACTTTCGTTTATGATGGAAAGACATTTACCACTATAACTAATAAAGACGGAAAACCTTTTACGAATGTTCGTTCGATAATCGAAGATAAAAAAGGCAATATCTGGCTTGGCGGATATGATGGTCTTTGGTGCTATAATGGCAGTACATTTACCAATTTAACACGCGACTTTGTTGGTTATATAATGGAGGATAAGGAAGGCAACATTTGGACCAGCTCGCAACGTAATAATGGCCTGGATGGCGGGTTTTCGGCCTATGACGGAAAGCCCATATTAAAGCGGACCTGGGTAATTTCCCGTTACGACGGAAAATCATTGTTGGATAAAAAGCCAACCGTAACCGAAATAATGCCAGATAAAGGAATGCTCTGTGGGATTTTAGAAGCTAATGATGGGAGTATCTGGTTTGGAACTTCAATTGGGGTGTTTCGTTATGATGGAAAGACCATTACCAGTTTCAACGGTAAAGAGGTTAGGAAATAAATTTATAGCCAATAATTAAAACGACTGGATATTCTTCCCGCCGTATTATTTAGCAGGGTCTGTCAAAGACGACCCTGCGCAGCATGGTGATGATAGAATGATCAATCCGGCATCCTAACTTAACGTTAATCCTTTTCATACGAACATCGCACGCAGGGTCGTCTTCGACTTTAAGTTAACCCACAAAATTTGGTTAGGCGGATATAGTAGTCGATTTCACCAAACGTTCCTACGGAACGCATTTGTTGGCGACTATATTTTCTACCAACCAGACGTCCCGATGGGACGAAAAAACAAAAAATGCGTGCTGTAGGGATGCCTGGTTGGTAGAAATCGAGTCAAAAATCGTTTTTACGTTCCATAGGAACGTTTGGTGATCGCCGATTTTATATTAACGGTGCGTTATTTGCTGCTTATTTTTGTGGGTTAACTTAAATCTTCGACAGACCCTGCTGGGACAAAAAGGGAAAAAATAGAGACATCACAGGCACTAAGCACCAATAAATTCTTCATGATCGGCAGCTTAACAGCAAATGAAAACCTGTTACGAAAATGGGTTGCGAATAAACCGGTGATTTGAGGTGCTGGGGAGATGACCTGGAGATGCTAAAAAGAAAAAATCTCCGTTAGTCCGGATTTATCGAATAAAGGGCTTGATACTTTATACCAGGCTCTTTAGTTGTTTAATTGGCCTTGGCCGCCTTCACTATACCAACTTCGAGCAGCAAATCAGATAGAGTGAAAATAATCTTTCAAAAAACTACAGTTGTAGTTGTATAATTACAAAATTAGTTTTATAATTGTATATGAAACGACTGAGCGAAAAGGAAGAAACCATAATGCAAGCGGTTTGGACATTAAAAAAAGCCTTTGTTAAGGAGGTGCGCGACGAACTGCCCGACCCTAAACCCCATATTAATACCGTAGCCACCATGATGCGCCGGTTGGCAGACAAGGGTTTTTTAAAATTTGAAGATTTTGGAAGTACCTACCGGTATGCGGCGGCGATATCGAAAATGGAGTACACTAGGAAATTTGTAAGGCCCCTTTTGGCGGGGCTGTTTGGTAATTCTATGAAAAATGTGGTGTCGTTTTTTGCGGAAGAGGACGAAGTGTCGTTAGATGAACTAAAAGAGATCGTTAAAATGATAGAAGATAAGAACAAATAAATTTCAGTACTATGGAACCATTAATTATCTACCTGCTAAAAGCCAATGTGGTTATATCCATATTGTTCCTGTTTTATTTATTGATGCTTAAAAACGATAAATCATTTTGGCAAAACAGGTTTTACCTGCTATTCAGTTTAATGTTATCGCTGTTTTTGCCTTTGTTGCCGGTAATGGGTCTTTCGAATTTAGATGGTATTCAACGTCAAATAACGAGTGCTAACCCATTGAATAACCTGTACACAACTATTGGCAATTCGCAAATGGTTAACGCGCATGTGGGTACGCACGTTAATACTGTTCATGTTGCCGTTGATCAAGGCTTTGCACTTCCATCTCTAATGCAAACCCTGGTTGGTATTTACTTACTGGTAAGCTTCGTATTGCTGATGCGATTGGCTATAAAATTGCTTAAACTTGGCATCCTGATCAAAAAAACCGATAAACAATTGGCAGGAGGTATTTACTATTGTGATTTTGACGGGACTGCCCCGTTTTCCTTCTTCAATTACCTGGTTATCAACAAACAACTTTTTAATGATGGTGAATTGCGGCAAATTATTTCGCATGAAAAGGTCCACATACAACAATGGCATAGTATAGATATACTTTGTGCGGAACTGGCACATACCGTACTATGGGTTAACCCGCTAATGGTATACTTAAAACGGTGCATCAAGCTTAACCACGAATATATTGCAGATGCCGAAGTAATAAACAGCGGCGTTGATAAAAAGGACTACCAGTTTAGTATCCTGCACCGTTCGTTTAAACTCCACGCCAACCAATTAACCAATCTATATGGTTCTTCAAGAATTAAAACCCGTATCAAAATGATGAATTTAAAAAAATCGCCAAACTCGAATGCGTACAAGTATGCATTTGTATTGTTACTGGTTGCGGCCAGTTACTTGTTGATTAACCCATCAAGCGCAAGCACGCTGCAAAATAGCGTGAGCGGAAAAAGTACGAAGTTTGATGCCGGCCCCTTAAAAGCTTTTGAAGGTTTATATGAGGTGCCTGATAAAAGCGCCTTTATCAAATTTACGGAAGTAAACAATGCCTTAGTGGTTAAACAATTATGGGACGGCAGAGAATTTTCACTAAAACAAAAAAGCGAGCTTGAATTTACCATGGCGGGTGGCGCGCCATTTAAGTTTACAAAAGACAAAGATGGGAATGTGATAAAGGTATTGGCCTTTGACCACGATATTTGGCTGAGGGCAAACAATAGTGACTTAAAGGAAGCGACACTTAATACACGGCAGCTAAAGGCCCTGGAGGGGATTTACCAATGTGAGGCGAATAAGGCGGCGTACGTACAGGTCATTGCAAAACAAAACACATTGATCGCTAAACAACTTTGGGATGGCAAAGAAATAGCTATGTCGGCCAGATCGGATGTTTCGTTTGTTGTTAACGTACCCTACTTCAGAATCGTTAAATTCACGAAAAATGGTGAGGGGATCGCAACAAAATTCAGCGGCTCAAATAAAAAGGAATGGAACAAAGTTGATAGCTATCACCCTGCCGATCAAATAAAATTACCTGTACAGGACCTGAAAAAATTTGAGGGCTATTATGAGTTTAAGGGCAGAAAAGGGCAATTTTTACAAATAACCGCTAATAGCAATGGCTTAGTTTTAAAGCAATTATGGGATAACAGGGAAGTTAATTTTACCGCCACAAGCTCCCTGGTGTTTACGGCAAAAGAAAACCCGGAGTTTACCCTCGGGTTTACCGCTGATAATGCCGGCCGCATTACCCAGGTTTTGGCCTTTGGACAAGATGTTTGGGTCAGAAATGATAACTATCACGCACCTGTCGAAATAAAAATAGCTGCCCAGGACCTAAAAAAATTTGAGGGCAAGTATGAGTTCAGAAACCAAAAAGGGCAATTTTTACAAATTAGCGCTACCGACAATGGCTTAGTTTTAAAGCAATTATGGGATAACCAGCAAATTGATTTTGCAGCCACCAGCCCGTTAGAATTTATGGCAAAAAACCAACATGGGTTTACGCTACAGTTTACGAGTGACAATGCCGGTCACATTACACAGATTTTGGCCTTCGGACAAGATGTTTGGGATAAGGTCAATTAAATTTAACATTGTTTACGCAAACACCAGGGATTCTTAAACCAATCGAACCATGAAAAAAATAACCTTGTTCCTTTTAACGCTTTCCTTCGCCTGCGTGGCGCAGGAAAGGCCGCAGGCCGCTACCGTTGTAATGACGCCGGAGCTCACAAAGGTGGTAATAGATACTTTGTCCAAAGCATTGATCGCTAGCTATGTTTTTACGGATAAAGCCCAGGTGATGAGCAAGTACCTTCATGGGCAATTGGCAAAGGGCGCCTACAGTAATATCAAAGACCCGCAGCAATTTGCTGAGCAAATTTCGGACGACTTGCAAACCGCCTGCCCCGACCTGCATATGGGTTTTCGTTTCAATCCCCAACTGGCGCAAATGGGGCCGCCCCCCATGCGTGGCCCTGATCCGCGCCAGGATTCGCTTCGGAATGCCGACATGGCGAACCGTAATTTTATGTTCACGGCTGCTGAAATTTTGCCCGGCAATGTTGGCTATGTAAAATTTAACGCTTTTGTGGACCCTACTCCCTCCGCTGTACAAACCGTTACAGCGGCCTTTCGCTTTGTACAGCATACCAAAGCACTAATTATCGACCTGCGCGAAAACCATGGCGGCAGCCCGGAGATGGTTAAACAGGTGTTGAGTTATTTCTTCCCGGAAAGGACGCGGGTAAATGATATCATTGTTCCCAACAAGCGCGATACTGCTAAGGGCTGGACAGACCCTACAGCTACCGATGGCGTTTTGTTGCGGATGCCGGTTTATGTATTAACCAGTTCCCAAACAGTTTCGGCAGCAGAAGATATGACTTATGCCATGCAGGCTACCAAAAGAGGGGCCATAGTAGGCGAAAAAACAGCAGGCGGCTCGCACCCGGTAGGCCCGGTTTTTTTAGGCCATGGCTTTGTGGCGGGCATTCCGTTTGCCCATACGTATAATATTCATACCGGCACCGAGTGGGAGGGGACCGGCGTTATCCCCGACATTGCGCTTAAGGCAGATGCATCGCTGGACCAGGTCACATCAACCTTATTCCCCAATTCGTGGTATGCAAATCAGCAAAAAGCTGTAGACGGACCCATTGCGCCTGCTTCTGTCCAGGCTTACCTTGGCACATACGATGGCGGACTAAAGTTTTATGTAAAAGATGGCGCATTTTATTGCCAAAACCCCGAACGGGGCGGCCAGGTTTTTAAATTGCGTTATATCTCGCCCGGTTTTTACCAGCTGGATGAAAATGTACAGATTAAATTCGGGCAGCAACAAGGGGCTGTTTCCGGTATGCAGTTTTACTGGAGCGATGGCAGCATCTCGTTTAAACAAAAGACCCAATAAAAGTTAAAAAAGATTTAAAATTTCCGTTTCAGCGTCCTCCGCAGGCGTATTGCTGCGCCGGGTTCCCTGCCGGAGAGCCTGCGACGACCCAAATGATATTGGTCAACAGTTTGCCATATGTAATTACTATGGCTCATTTCCGAAAATAAGGATAGCGTTCAGGGGATAACGGTGCCGTACTTATCCAGGTTGGTATGACATTTTGGACAGGTTGTTCCGCCAAAAAGAAATTGTTGCTGGTTTTTAGGCCACCGGACAATAGGCTGCTTTGTGCCGCATACCGGGCAGTAAACACGCTTTAAATTAATGCCCCATTTTGATTTGTTCTTAGTGGCTTGACTGAACACAAAGACGAATATTACAATAATAATTGCATAAATAATAATTTCGGTCATCCGCTATTGTTGGTTATTTGATTGGCTTTAAAGATATGAAATTCTTCCGTTTCAGCAGGGGGTCGCTCAAAGACCATGCGTCCCGAATTGGCAAAGCATTATAAGGTTATAGCGATTGATACACGCGGCCAGGGGAAAAGTATATAATTGTGAGGTTTTCAATTGACAGGCAAGTTTAATAACCGTAAATTTAACTCAGCCAATGTGATAATATGACTACACCCGAATTTTTAGCCAGTTTGCCGGCCGACAGGCAGGAGTTGATGAACACGCTGCACGAAACGATCATCGCGAATGACCCGAAGGTTACCTTCTCCATTAAACCGATGATGGGCAAAGAGATGATCATGTACGAGGAAGGCAATTATATGAAATACGCACTGGCCAGCGTAAAAAGCCATATGTCGCTGCATTGCCTGCCTATGTATATGAATGCGGACTTACATGCCAAATATACCCCGCTGTTGCCTGCCGCCAAATTTCAAAAGGGTTGTATAAATTTTACTGATGCTACAGCTATGCCGGTTGCAACAGTGGCTGCCCTAATCGCTGATTGCTCACCTATCAATTTACCTGAAATGCTGGCAAACAGGAAAAAGAAATAAAAGATAAGTTGTGTAACCAGGCGAAAACTATTCAGCGTTATATAAGTACCTGAAAAATAGTTGAAATGAAAAAAATACTTGTTACGGCAGTAATTATCCTTGTTACAGCCAACGTTAATGCCCAAACAGGGATGCCAAAGGAGTTAACCTGCACAGAAGAGGCCTTTAACTTCAGTTTCAGCTTAGGAACAAAGTGGAAATTCAGTGCACCCAAAATGGGTCCGGCTGAAGTGACGAGCTACGAGACTGATTATATTCCGGGATGGTCATTGAAACATAACAATGTAACGTCCGAAACAGGCTTGTTACCGTTAGTTGAAAAGCCATTAAACGTTGAAGCCTTAAGTTATCCGTTCAATCAGCAAAACTGCGCCACGCTGCCTTACTATAATGGCTTTAGCGTGATGGGCAAGCCTAAGTATTTATTACCCGGCATCAATTTGGACCCCTCAATATTTTATAAGGTATTATGGCCAAACTTTTTGGTAAATCCGATCGGTTATAGCCTTTAGGGAATTGAACTTCCCGGCGCGGCCACAAAGTTGTGCCATGTTCGCTGCCGCAAGCCTCGCGGCTTGTGGCCCGCTGACAGGAAGTAAACTGTGCTTACCTCTTTGATTAAAGAAATACTGCACGGTTACCTATCTAATGGCTACCTAGCATGCGGGCCACAAGCCGGGAGGCTTGCGGGAGCGGAGAATTGCTTGCGGGAGCATGGGTTATTTCAGTGAGTTGCTTTTTCACTTCGCAGGCGGTACACGTGCAGCAAATGTTGAAGTTGTTCGTCGCTTATCGCCAGGTCATCCAGGTTCAGTTGCTCAGTGCCGCCCGGATAATCATATACCAAATAAGTATTGCTGTTTCTGTGCCTGGGGGTGCTACCCGTTACGATTGTACGTACATCTTCATTTTTTATGTCGCGCCAGGGATGGAATGGTGTTTTTATGGTTTGTATCCCTTTGTCGCTAATGATAATTTGCGGCTTATTTGTGAAGTACTCCTTTAACCCGGTGAAAATAAAATAAGCGGCGATACCCCCGAATACCACCCGGCCCAAAACGCTGTTATTTTTTTGATAAGCGAAAATGGCAAATACCGCCACCAACAGGCCGACGATAGCCATGGCGCCTCCGGCTTTTTTTGAAAAGCGGATCACCGTTTCTGCGGGTACCGGTATATCGTTGTTAAACACGTCCTTGTGGTAAAAACGGTGTTTAAGTTGTTCCAACCGCTGTTTATCTGCACTGGATACATAAGCCATAAAGTCTGACGGGGTATCGATCAGTCTTGCTTCCCTGGCCTTATTTTCAAACTCATGAATATGGTCCACGTTCTGATAGGCCCATATTTTCCATTTGGTGGTGGCGATGCACCAGTAAACAGTAGCCAGCAGAAAGCCCGCGCCGCCGGTAACGGCAATTATCCATGTAGGGCATTGATATCCATTATCTAAAACGACCATAGTTACCAATGCGGCGAGAACAAATCCTCCGGCAGGCAGGTTGACCGCCAGGTTGCCTTTCCTTATTGCTTCTTGTACGGTTACAGGCATAAATTATGCTGGTTTATTATTGAGGTAAAAAAAATATATCATTGCAAGTTAAAACCAATCAATGGCTCTTAGGATAACAAACACTACGACGCCCGCGCCTGCTGTTATTAATGTATATTTTTTGTTGACGACATTAAAGCCGTAAAGCAGCAGCAGGATACCGACTATCGGTGCGATCACTTTAACCCGCGCGTCGGCAGCATCCTGCACCTTGTTGTACGAGTTCAGTTCGAAATAAACACGTTTCCCTTTTTGCAGGTAGTAAATGGGGATCTCTTTGACCCCATTGTTCAGTTCATCATCATGGACTTTGGCATATTCAATATTTAAGATATCCCCGTTTTTCAGGCTATCAAATGCTCCGTCCGGCGTCAACACCTCTCCAGGACTACCTATAGTAAATGCCGCCTTTGTCTCTTTCGTCCAAAACCGCTGATAGTTGTCCGAGGTACGCGTGTTGTGTATGTTTTCGATCTTATTGTTCAGGGTCACTGTTTTTGAGCTTAGGTCATCTGGCGTAAGGTCGTCCCCCTTAGGGAAAAAGTGATAGGCTATTAAGCCCAGGCCTAATAGTACATAGATCCATTTTATTTCTTTCTTGCTGTCGTCGGCCATCGGGTTGTGATATGTTTTTGTTAAAAATAGTGAAAGATAGTAAAATTTAAAAAAAACCTATTTAATCCCGGGCGTGCGCCACTATCAAATAGTCTCGCTATCCGTAGTATCCCACTACGGATAACTATGCCTGGGGACTGTGTCTCCGCTACAACGCCCCCGTCTTTATTTTCCGTAATCCGGGTCCATTTCCGGTTTACGCAACCCTGCTACTTCATCTGCCATCAAAATAAAAACATTCCAGCACAATCCTTTTGAAGACGGCCACCAACTATCTGTGGTTGTCCATTTTGTTGGTATAAATTCTTTACTGAAAGGCCATTGCGGGTTCAGGTATATCTCGGCCCAAATCCTGTTTTCCATTAAGGGCCTGGCTTTTTTCCAGCCATGTTTTAAGCCCACAACGTAAGCACAATACTCCGGCCTGAACCAGCTGCCGCCGTTATAATAAAAGCCGTCGGTTTTTCCGTCGCTATAATTGTCTTCGCCAAACTTGCCAAAGGGCTGGTAATCGCCGCTCAGGTAGGCCCATCCCTTTGCATCCTTTGTCAGCCTGATCAGTATTGGCGCCGTAGTGCCATATTCAGGGTGCGGCGAATTGGAAACCTTATTCAATACCGGGATCCTGTCCAGTTCATTTTGCACCATTTCATCAGTCAGTATCGGCTTTTTAAATAACCATAACGAAAAAAATTCCGGCTCCAGGTCTGTAAGCGATATCATATCGGGGAAATTCCGGTCGAATAACAGGTGTTTCCTTTTTACGTCATAAAAATTCCGGTACCCGTTCTCCGCCTTTTGGATATAGTCATCGGATATGGAAAAACCCAATTCCTTAATTGTTTTTAACGCGATCACCAGCATGCCCTGGTTAACGGCCAGCCGGTCGGTTTTGGGGTTGTAATCAATAATATCCAGCTGGTTCATCGGGAAGTGCGACCTGCATATACCCGTCCTGCCGGGATCAAATTCATTCAATACATAGTTAACCGCTTTCTCAATTTTTTCATGAGGAAGGTTTACACCGAACCTGCGTTTATTAAGCATTGCCCATACCAGCCATTCAATGGTAGCTTCGTTATCTTTTGCCTCAACCGACCCCATAAGCGGCGTTATTATAGTACCTATGGAACCTTTGGAAGTCTGCGTTTTGCCCCATTCCTCCCAGATGGATAGGTTCAGCGCTTTATTGTACGTTGAAACTGTCGAAAAAAACGAATCCCGGTTGTACATATCCGGGGCATAATTCATATTGGGCACGTTAAACGGCTTGAAATTGTCAACATCGGTGATCCAGGTAAGCATATTGAAATTGGCATACAGCATTTTTTCAATCACCGAGCCTTTAAAGCCTTTCCCTTCGGCCAAACGTGTTTGTGATGATATCATAAATTGCTGGTGCGATTTCCACGGCTCAACAAAAATATAAGCGGTTTTCTCGGCTTTTTCCCCTATCGGGAGCACATTATAAGCCTCTTTTTTTGGATGATTTTCGATGATCTTCAAATCTTTTATATCAAAATTTGATGCCGCGCCCGAAAATGTGCCAATAAACATCGATACACTGTCATGTTCAATATAGGGAACCAGGATGCTCCTTTTAAAATACGACCATTTGTTTTCATCTATTGGCAAATGGTCAATGTATTTCATCCCGTCTTCAAGTTCGGCGGTTTGTTGACCGTTTTTAAGCCTGAAAAGTTTTAATGCCACCGAAGCATTTCCTTTATACCAAAAAGAAACCGTATATATCTTTTGATCTTTAAATGGTGCGATAAAATTGATGCCCGACTGGGCCCCGTTATGGCAGGAAACTGAAATAAGCCCTGGCCTCCTGGTGATCTTTGCATTTTCTGCTTTTTGAGCTGCGGTATCAATTGTTAATAAGGTACTGTCGCCTGCGTCGAGATTGTACATTTCGCCAAATGTTTGCCTGATAAAATGATCGTTTTTTGCCCTTTCCGATAAATCGGCAACCGAAAACAAATTGACATCCGCCAGTCGGCGCAAACCCGTAAAACCTTCATCGCGCCCGCTAAAACGACGTCGCGTATTCCGGGTATACTGATTTTTATAACCCGCATCAGTCAAAAAACCGACCACATTATTATCAGCCGTAATAAAGCCGGCAGCCGGGAACATTTCATGTGCAAAGCTGCCCGGGAAATTATCGTGCTCAAACGTTACATATCGTTCCGGCGCATTTGCAGGCCTGGCTGTTTCCTTCAGTATATAATACATGCCCGGCATAGATGGCTGGAACAATTGAACGGTCTTTTTAACCAGGTTTGAATTTACCACCTGGTAGGTTACAGTTATGGACAGGTCAGCATCAAATTCCTTTATGTACAATTCACTTGTTAAGGTAATAGTGTTTTCATTTCCCGTCCATTTTTGTCCTTTTAAATGTTCAAGGCTGGCAACAGTACTGTAATCATGATTAAATAATTGCAACGAGAGTTCTTCGGTACTGGTAACCAGTAGCTGTTTGCCATTATAGATATCCACACGATACCCATTTTGTTCATCACCCGCTGGCTTAAGCGAAAGCTGCTGCGCGGAAGCAGTAAAGCAAGCAAATACGCAAACAAAAAATAATGAAAGCCTGGTTAACATGGTAATATAAAATAGAAATTGACGGCGTTGAATTGAATTACAATACTAATTAATAAAACCGGTTTTGCAGTTCGTTGAGCCAAACTATTATTCATAATTCCTTCGCTGCCGCCCTGATTTATCGGAATGTTCCGTATGCTAAGTAACCGTCTTGCCGGCTAAACATGCCGCTAATCTACTATACCTTCGCTGAAGCGGAATAAATTTACCTATTACTTGTATACGCAACAAAATTGCGGTTGTACTTGCTGCGATATTGAAGGGGCGACAAGCCCGTCAGTTTCTTAAAAATAGCGCGGAATGTTTTAGGGTCCGAGTATCCAACTTCGGCCATCGCTTCGTATACCCCTCCCTGGGTCGATTCAAGGTTTTTTTTAACAGCTTCAATTTTAACCCTTTGCATATACTCCTTTACCGTGTTTGCAGTAGCATTTTTGAACCTGCGTTCCAGGTTGCGGCGCCCCAATGCAAGCATAGATGCCAACTCTGCTACACTTATTTGCGTATGAATATTGGCCTCGATATATTCCTGGGCTTTCCTTACAACCATATCCTGGTGGCCTTTCTGGGGGCGGAAAATAATAAACGGCGACTGGCCGCCCCGCTCAATATCAATCTCGAAACCCTTTGAACAACGAATTGCTGTTTCGCGGCCTGCAAACTTTTCTACCAGGTATACTACCAGGTTAAGCCACGAATAGGCACCTCCGCTGGTGTAAAGGTTGTTCTCATCGGTGATGATCCTATCGTCAATCAGGTTAACTGAGGGGAACATTTGCCTGAAACGGCTGGCAAATTCCCAATGTGTTGCACAGCTTTTGCCGTCTAACAAGCCTGTGCCTGCCAGTACAAATGCGCCGATACATAAAGCCGCTACCGCTGCACCGCCTTTATATTGCTTGACGATCCAATCGAGCATCAATTTATTATCAGTCATTATTTGCTGCATATTGCCGTGTACCGCCGGGATGATGATGAGGTCGGTATGGCTTACATCCTGTAATAACACTTCAGGACGCACCGAGAACAGCCCCTTTTTCATGCGGGTTTCCTCATGCTGTCCCACCAGCTGAACAATAAATTCCGGCCCCCTGCCTTCTTCGGCCAAATAATCATTTAATCTGCACATGATCTGGTGGGTCCCTTCTATGTTGGTCAAGCTGCAATCGCCCTCAGGGACAAGGATGGAAATATGCTTCATATTGTAAATATACGATGTGAGAATCAAGAGTCAAGAACCAAGAGTCAAGAACCAAGAGTTAAAAAAAAAGCGTAATCGAGGTTTAAATTTATTAAAAAGGCGCAAAATTGGACAGCCTGGGTCTTCGTTTGATAATATGCTGGCTGGTAGACGTCTTTTTGTCTTGATTCCTGGCTCTTGTATCTTGGCTCTTTTTTCGTAAACAACCCTTAAAAATGTCGCATTTTTGGGTTGTTATCCTTGTTTATGACCATAACTTTGCAACGTAAGGGCTACCCTCTTTACCGCTTGCGGTAGAGAGTGTGGTCA
>JABDCF010000017.1 GCA_013288235.1 Bacteroidota bacterium
AAAATAATTATATCACACACCAAAAATCAACTTCGAATTTTCAGTAGCTATATTGGCTACTGTTTCCAGGTCGGTTTGGTGCAGCTCTGCAACCTTTTGGGCAATGTATATTAAGTATGAACTTTCATTTGGTTTGCCCCGGTGCGGAACGGGTGTAAGGTACGGAGAATCTGTTTCTAAAACTATATACTTAAGATCAATTTGCGCTACAACTTTATCCAAGCCTGAATTTTTATAGGTAACTACGCCGCCAATGCCAAGGTAAAACCCTAAATCAATTACTTTTTGAGCCTGTTCAACCGTCCCCGAAAAACAATGGAATATACCGCGCAGGTTTTCATCATGTTCCTGTTGCAGCACCTCGTAAACTTCATTAAAAGCATCGCGACAATGGATAACGATGGGCAATTTTAATGCTTTTGCCCAGGCAATCTGTGTTTTAAATGCCTGTATTTGTTCAGGCAATGTGGTTTTGTCCCAATAAAGGTCGATACCTATTTCACCGATGGCTACTATTTTTGACGGTTGCCCGGATGATTTTATTGCGTTTAATTCATCCGCCCAACCAGGCTTTACTGAACAAGGGTGCAAACCAAGCATTGGATATACACCCGGAAACGATTTGGCAAGCGAAAAAACCAACGGTACCGAGGCGATATCAACGTTTGGTAAAAAAAGGCGGTCTATGCTATTGTCTTTACAACGCTGCATCAATCCAGCCCGTTTTACATCATCTGTTTCGTAATATAAATGGGTATGCGTATCGGTAAGTAACATTGTACAAATTTAGGTATCCTTATCTGAAAACAAAGAGGGCATTTATCAAGCCCGCATTAAAAAGGCCATGCCCAATAGAAGAGGGCACGGCCTTTAATATAAAAATTAATTTGTTTTATGAAGCCTTCGGTGCTGTAGTAGTTGCAGTTTTTTTATGCAGCGGTTTCTTTTTGTGCAAAGGTTTTTTTGCTAATGGCCTTGGGGTTACCGGATGTTTTATTGGTTTTACTTTAACCAACTCGATATCAAACACCATGGTGCTGTATGGTTTAATATCGCCGCTACCCTGTTCGCCATAGCCCAGGCTTGAAGGGATAACAAGTGTGGCTTTTGAGCCTTCGTTTAATAATAGCAAACCCTCGTCCCAGCCTGATATAACGCCGCCTGTGCCTACAATTACCTGTATCGGCTCATAAGTACGCCCCGGCTGTTGTAAACCGCCGCTTTTTGCTACATCTTCTATACTTGAGTCAAAAAGTTTACCGTCAAGCGTGCGGCCTGCATAATTTACAAGCAGGGTGTCGCCTGCAAGCGGCTTTAACCCGGTTGATGGTTTTGTTATGATATATTTTAAACCTGTAGTTGTTGTTTTAAGGATGAGCTTATGATCGGCAATATATTTATCGGCATCAAGTTTTTCTGATGCTTTCATCTTTTCCAGTAAAGCTTTTTGTTCTGCCTGGGCGGCATTCCTTTCGGCAATTGCATCGTTAAGCGATTGTACCCTTTCAATTTTCAGGATAAAGTTAATATAGCTTCCTTTCGGGAAAAAAGCAGGACGCTTGTCTTCGTGCCCGGCAAAAATAGAATCGGTAGGTACCTTTACTAATGCACTGTCCTTAACAGTAAGCAAAGGGAATATTTCCATCATATCGCCAACGCTTTGTGGCGCTACTACCTGCACCTGGGCAAGCTGGCCTGCTTCGTAAGTACTACGCAGTACCGAATCTTTATCCGTTTTTTCAATAAACTGAAATGTTATTACGTCGTTCACCTTTATTTTATCACCGGTATTGTGGGTAAAAACCTGGCATAAGGCCCCTTTGGGCGTACGCTGCATTTCGGTTTGGGCATTAGCCTTAACAACAATTGTTAAAACCAACAGGGAAAGCATATATTTCATCATAAACAAAAAAACCTTCCTGTATTAACAGGAAGGCTGTATTTTTTAATATTATTTTCTAACTGGTTGCGGTGGCACTTGTGCAAGCGGTTTTGGCGCAGCGGGTTTTGGTGCGTTTGGATTTGGGTGAATAATATCAACCAATTCCAATTCAAATACCAGCGGGGTATAAGGGCCAATCTGGCCACCACCCTGCTCGCCGTAAGCAAGGCTCGATGGTAAAATAAATGTAGCTTTTGTGCCTTTGTTCAACAATAGCAAGCCTTCATTCCATCCTTTTATCATGCCGGGGGTACCCAATGCAAAATGAATTGGTTTATAAGGGTTCATTGGGTTAATTTGCAGTTTTGCCTTTACAGCTTCAGTTTTGATGCTTGTATCAAAAACTTTTCCATTCAGGAATTTACCTATATAACTTACCACAACAGTATCGCCATTTACAGGGTTTGGCCCCGAGCCAGGTGTTGTTACAACATAATCAAGGCCTGATGCAGTTGTAGTAACCTTTAGGTTATTATCAGCAATATATTTTTTTACTTTAACAGGCTCTTGTTTTTTAGCTGCATCGCCAAGTTGGTTTACATAAGCCATGTAACGGCCTTTAAACACCTCGGCGCTAAGGTTTCCTTTTTGTATCACCTTTTCAACTTTTACATAATATACCTGGTATTTGCCCTTCATGCCGGCAGGGCGCGGGTGCCCTTTGCTCAATGAATCTATATTTAACTTAATAACAGCACTATCTCCTTCGCCAAGTTTTTCAAAAGCGGCATAAATGTCGCCCTTAGCTTGTGGTTTTTGCATAAAATTCATGTACGGGCGGCCACTCTCATAAGTACTGCCCAGCAACGAATCAGCATCGGTTTTTAATGTTACGTTAAGGGCAATAAAGTCTCCCGGCATAATCCGTGGGTTGCCTTTATCTGTAACTATGCTATATAACATGCCGCCATCGCCTTTTTTAAATCCATTACAGCTTGCTAATCCAATCGTAGCAAGCGCTAAAAACATCAGTCTTCTTTTCATTTTTATTTTATTAATAGTGTTTTGTATTCGGGTAATATTGATTTAAATTTGTTTACAACTTGTTCAAGGCTATCTGTTGATATACCGCCGGATGCGTTACGGTGGCCGCCGCCATTAAAATACTTTTTGCAAATATCATTGGCAGGAATTTCCCCACGGGACCTAACCGAAAGTTTCACTTCATTGGCGCGTTCAACAATAAATGCAGCTAACCTGATACCGGCTATAGATAAAGCGTAATTTACTATGCCTTCTGTCTCGCCGGTAGTTATTTCGTATTTCTCAAGGTCCTGTTTACTTACTGCAATAATAGCTGTATTATATTCATACAAAACCTCGAGCCTTTGGGATAAACATATTCCTAAAAACCGCAGGCGGTTTTCGGACGAATTATTATATACGAGGTCATTTATCTGCCAGTTAACGGCTCCGGCATCCATCAGATCGGCCGTTATACGATGAACCTCTGATGTTGTATTCGGCAAGGAAAATGAAGCTGAATCAGTCATGATCCCTGTATACAAACAGGTAGCCACCTCTTTATTAATCAATTCCTTATGGCCCAGTTCTTCAGCAATAAACTTGTAAATTAGCTGGGCAGTTGCGCATGCTTTAATATCCCAGTACCGGTAATCGTCAAAATCTTCCGGTTCCAGGTGATGATCTATCAAAATTTTAAACGCTTCGCTTTTGCCCACCAGCGCACCCATGTCATTAATGCGGCCAAGCGCATTAAAATCAATACAAAAAATAATTTTCGCCTCCGCTATTAACGTGGCGGCTTCTGCTAAATTATCTGTGTAAATAATAACTGTCTCATTTCCGGGCATCCAGCTTAAATAATCCGGATAATCAGTTGGGGTGATAACTTTTACATGATGCCCCAGCTGTATCAAATAATTATACAAACCTAAAGACGAACCCATAGCATCACCATCAGGTTTATGATGAGTAGTAATCACTATTTTTTGGGGCTGCGCTAAAAGTTCTGTAAGCGAGGCTATGTCTAACATCAATTTTAAAAAAGAGTTGCAAAGCTAAATAAATAAATTAAATACGGGTTATCTAATTTAAAGCAAAAGCCTTTAGGTTTTAACAGTAAAAAGCTACTTTTGCGGCAGTTTTGGGAAAATAGCAGTTTGGGGTAACGGTAGCGATTTTACTTATACAATCGCACGTCGGGCGCCGGGCTACTTAAATGACCAAAACAACATTAAACACGAAAAAAACAAAAAAATGAGTAATAAAACTTTTACCATGATAAAGCCTGATGCCGTTGCTAACGGGCATACAGGTGCAATTTTAGACCAGATAATTAAAGGCGGATTTAAAATAAAAGCCATGAAATATCTTGCTTTAACCAAGGAAAAGGCAGGCGAGTTTTACGAAGTGCATAAAGAACGCCCTTTTTATGGCGAGTTGGTTGATTTTATGTCATCAGGGCCAATAGTGGCTGCTATCCTCGAAAAAGACAACGCTGTTGAAGATTTCCGCAAGCTTATCGGTGCTACAGACCCGTCGAAAGCTGAAAAAGGGACCATCAGGAATTTATTTGCACAATCAATCGGTGCTAATGCAATTCACGGTTCCGACTCTGATGAAAATGCCGGAATTGAAGGTAATTTCTTCTTTTCGTCGCTCGAAAAATTCTAATATTTGCCAACAGGCAGGGTGCAATGTTAGTAAAAACTGCACCCTGCTTTTTCTTTTATTTTGTTTTTTGAAAAGAAGTGCATATTTTTATAAAGTTAAGGCAATCTGTACATTGCATTAAATTTCTCAAAATTGTAAACTGGAACAAGAATTATGAAACTGCTGCTTAAATACATATTGTACTCTTTGCTTATAATTGTACTTGTTTCGGGCACGGTATTACTTTACAGAACACACCCCGAAGCGCAACTCGCTTTTATACTCCCCGGATTGTTTATCCTTGCCTTTTCAAGAATGAGTGATGACTTAAATTTCAAAACTTTTTTCCCACGCTGGACTAAAGAAAAATAATCTCTTCAACTAATATCCCCTTTGCTTCGTCATTAATCTTATTAATTATCTGGCTGCGCATCAGCATTAATTCGTTTTTTATTACTGACGACTCGATACGTAAGAATAGCTTTTTATCGTGCACAAATAATTCTTTTGTGCGGCTGGCCACCATTTTTCCTACCAGTTCAGGCCAATGGGCGATGACTGAAGTTTCGTCATACCGTTTTTTGATCTTATAAACCTGTAGCATCTGCTCAATAGCTTCCTTAAGCGACTTATCATTGGTTTTACGCATCTATTTCGCCTCCTTTTACTTTAAACAGTTTTATATCAACCCCAATTTCGCTGAATATATTTTTAACACGGCTAACATTGGTATCGGTTATAAAAACCTGGCCAAAATCGTGGTTTGATATCATTTGCATCAGCTTGGTTACCCTTTGATCATCAAGCTTATCAAAAATATCATCAAGCAGCAATATCGGTTTAAACCCGTTTTGGCGGTGTAAAAAACTGTATTGCGCCAGTTTAAGCGCTATTAAAAATGATTTTTGCTGGCCCTGCGAACCAAACTTTTTCATCGGCATCCCGTGTATCGAAAACAGCAAATCGTCCTTATGTATCCCGGCTGTTGTACGTTCAAGCACCCGGTCTTTTTCAATGTTCTTTTTTAACAGTCCGGCGAAATCATCCTGTAACAGTTGTGATTCATAAGTTAATTCAACCTGCTCAACATTATCACTTAAGTATTGATAATGTTTGTTGAATATTTCGGTAAAGCTTTCCATAAAAGCCTTTCGCTTTTCGAAAATCCGGTTCCCCGAGGCAGCTATTTGTTCATCTAATACTTCCAGCAAACTGGGATCGTACCTGCCGGTATCGGCAATAAGCTTCAACAGCGCATTGCGGTTAGCCAGCACCTTATTATATACGATCAATTCATCGAGGTACGAATTATCGGTTTGCGAGATCACATTATCGATAAATTTCCTCCGCTCCTCACTGCCTTCTATTATAATACTGATATCATAAGGCGATACCATTACTAATGGAAATAAGCCGATATGGTCTGCCAGCCGCTGGTAATCCTTTTTGTTGCGCTTAAATTGTTTTTTTTGATTGCGCTTAACCGAACAGGCCACTGCTTCGGCATTACCGTTTTTATTAAAATTGCCTGTGATAATAAAAAAATCGGTACCCTGTTTTATTTGCTGGCTATCGATAGGGTTAAAATAGCTTTTACATAACGACAGGTAGTGAATAGCATCCAGCAGGTTGGTTTTCCCTGCGCCATTGTTGCCGGTAAACACATTCACCCCTTCGCTAAAAATTAACCCCGCTTCGGCATAGTTTTTAAAATTGATAACTGATAGCTGCTGTAAATACATCGTTCAAAAATAGTGATTAGATTTAGTCGGAAAGACGGAAAAGACGGAAAAGTCGGAAAGTCCGAAAGAAAAAGAAACGTTCGCTATTTCGACATCCCGCCTTGTTTAGGTTTTGGCAACCTTTAGCCGTTCAATGGCGTAACTTGTAATAGTAAATGTAGCAGTACAATTTTCTCATTGCTATTATATACATTTGTAACGATACAAGTTCTTTGTTTTATTTCTTCATCAACCGGTATAGGTTTTACTTAAACGTAGATTAATAGGGAACCGTGTGCAAATCACGGGCTGTCGCGCAACTGTAAGTAACAGAAAAGTTTTTGCCAAATGATGTCCACTGTCCGCCAAAGGCGAATGGGAAGGGCGGCAAAAAAGTTACAAGCCAGGAGACCTGCCACATACTGAATTGACAATGCTTTCGCGTATAAAGTTTTTGGCCAGGTCTGATCCGTTTTTTTGTGTTGTTTGAAACATCTGTCTCAACAATTATCCCGCCGCCTTTCTCTTTTAACCGCAAAGCATTGCGAAGTTTAGCTAAAGAGCTTTTAACCGATTTATTCATTTAATCAATTAAAAGAAAATGCTAACGCAAAATCTCGGCTACCCGCGAATTGGTAGTCAACGTGAGTTAAAAAAAGCCTGCGAAAATTATTGGGCAGGCAAAACGGGGCACAAAGATGTGCTTACCACAGGAAAAAATATCCGCCATGAAAACTGGCAGGTACAAAAAGACGCAGGTATAGACCTGATCCCTTCAAACGACTTTTCTTTTTATGATCACGTACTCGATCATTCCTTAATGTTTGGCGCCATCCCAAAACGGTACAATGAAGTTATGCTGAAGGAAGGGAATAAGGAACTCGACCTTTATTTTGCGATGGCCCGCGGCTATCAAAAAGACGGGCTTGATATAGTTGCTATGGAGATGACCAAATGGTTTGATACCAACTACCATTATATAGTACCGGAATTTTATAAAAACCAGCAGTTTAAATTATTTTCAACCAAGGTTGTCGATGAATTTTACGATGCTAAGCAAGCAGGCATTATTACCAAACCGGTACTGATCGGCCCTGTATCGTATCTTTTATTGGGCAAGGAAAAAGAGGCAGGTTTTAACAGGATCGATCTTATCAAAAACCTGTTGCCTGTTTATATGGATATTCTTAACAAAATCAAGCACTTAGGCGCAGAATGGGTGCAGTTTGATGAGCCGTTTTTATCGCTCGACCTGACCGAAAAAGAGCAGCAGGCATTTAAAGACACCTATAAACACCTCAGGACAGCGTTCCCGTTCCTTAAATTTATATTAACCACTTATTTTGAGCGGTTGGGCGACAATACCAAATTAGCCGTCTCCCTGCCTGTGGATGTTTTACATATCGACCTTGTGAGAGCGCCTCATCAGTTAGATGAAGTATTAACACTATTGCCTGAAAAAATGAACCTTTCATTAGGTGTGATAGATGGCAGGAACATCTGGAAAAATGATTACATCCGGGCCTTATCCCACATTAAAAAAGCAATAGCTGTAATTGGAACAGACCGGGTAATAATAGCGCCCAGCTGTTCTTTACTACATACCCCTTGTGATTTGGATATGGAAACTGCCATTGACCCCGAAATAAAAAACTGGATGGCCTTTGCCAAACAAAAACTTTATGAAGTAAATGAACTGAACGAAATAATTAAAGGCAATAATGATTTGCTGCAAAATAACTTAAAGGCTATATCAAGCCGCAGTCTGTCGAAACTAATTCATAAACAGGAGATCAAAAAAAGAGTTGCTGCGATTACCGATGCGACACGCAACAGTGAATTTACGGTAAGACAAAAAATTCAGCAAGAAAATTTCAAGCTGCCTTTGTTCCCTACAACCACTATCGGCTCTTTTCCGCAAACGGATGATATCCGCCAGTTAAGGTCGCGGTTAAAAAAAGGCGCAATAACTACGGCACAATACGATGTTGAAATTGAAAAGGCCACTATTGATGCTATTCGCTGGCAGGAAGAAATTGGGCTGGATGTATTGGTGCACGGCGAGTTTGAGCGCAATGATATGGTGGAATATTTCGGCGAATTACTGGATGGCTTTTTATTCACCAAAAATGGCTGGGTACAAAGCTATGGCAGCCGTTGTGTAAAACCGCCTGTTATTTATGGCGATGTAAGCAGGCCAAATGATATGACGGTTAGATGGAGCAGCTTTGCCCAGGCCAATACCGAAAAATTAATGAAGGGTATGCTAACCGGCCCGGTAACCATTTTACAATGGTCGTTTGTGCGTGATGATCAGCCCCGGTACGAAACTACTTACCAGATAGCACTGGCCATAAGGGATGAAGTAGTAGCATTGGAAAAAGCGGGGATTAAAGTAATACAAATAGATGAGCCGGCTATCCGCGAAGGTTTACCATTACGCAAAGCAGATTGGGCTGCGTATTTGGATTGGGCGGTAAAAGCGTTTCGCATTTCGGCAAGCGGCGTAAACGATGAGACACAAATACATACGCATATGTGCTACAGCGAGTTTAATGATATTATAGAGCATATTGCCGCAATGGACGCCGATGTGATCACTATTGAAACTTCGCGTTCGCAAATGGAATTATTAGCTGCATTTGCAGATTTTAAATACCCAAATGAAATTGGCCCCGGCGTTTATGACATCCATTCCCCGAGGATACCATCGGTAGTAGAAATGGTTAGCCTGCTTGAAAAAGCAGCTGTCTTATTGCCGGTTGAAAATCTTTGGGTAAACCCCGATTGTGGCCTGAAAACAAGAAAATGGCCTGAAACGCAGGAAGCGCTTAAAAATATGGTAAAGGCCGCGCAGACTGCAAGGGAGAAAATCACAAATGAAATAGCTGTTTAAATAAACCAACTGCTGTGCGGGCATTATTTAAGCCCGCACAGCAATATTATTGCATTTTTTATGGCCCATCATGAAAATAAGTATTGCCCCAGGTGTAAAGCCCCTTTTGAATGTAAAGTGGGCAGCATTTTGCTTTGCCAGTGCCACGGGATCACCTTTTCTGAAGCGGAAAAAGATTATATCCGTTTAACTTACCCTGATTGCCTGTGCAGAAACTGTTTGCAGGTGATGAAACACGAGATAAATTCTGTTTCTGCACAAAAGAAGATACACGCCATTTTTCCCCAAATAAAAAAAGAATGAATATTGAAGAGAAAATAAACAGATCGGAAACAAGGATATTTAAAGCGGTATTCCCAAATACCACCAATCATTATGATACCCTATTTGGCGGCACGGCCATGCACATGATGGATGAAGTGGCTTTTATTACAGCTACCCGTTTCAGCAGGCAGGTAATGGTAACGGTAAGCAGCGACAGGATTGACTTCAAAAAACCCATTCCGGCGGGTACAATTGTTGAACTGGTTGGCAGGGTTATCCATATTGGCAATACAAGTTTAAAGGTGGGCGTAGAAATTTACATCGAGCAAATGTATGCCGAAGGCCGGGAATTGGCCGTACATGGCGATTTTACTTTTGTAGCCATTGATGAACATAAAAAGCCTGTCAGTATAACTAAATGATGATATACATTACACGAAAGGAACATTTTAACGTAACGAACTGAATGTACCGTGAAGAACGGGTTGCAGAAAGAAAATAAGACTTATTATTGTACAAGAGCTCAAAACTATTGGCCATGATCTTTGAACTATTGGCCGTGAATTTACCTGCCTAAATATTTAATTCAAAAGCTATTGCTAAAAATTTTTGAAAAGCGTAGTTTTGCAAACTTAATTTTACAATAGAAATGTCAAAAGCCCAGGAGAGTCTAAAGATTCCGGTAGAAAAGAAAGAGTTAGGACAAACGACAAAGTTTGTGCGCGAGAATAAAAAGAGCTTATCATTTATTGGTACCGCAATAGTGGCTATGATAGTTATTTATGTTGCTTATCAAAAATTCTACATAGCCCCGCGTGAGGTAACGGCATCTAACCAGATGCATGTAGCACAGGACTTTTGGGCTAAAAAGGACTGGGACAAAGCTATCAACGGCGATGCGGGCTATCCCGGCTTTCAGAAAATTGTAAACGATTACGGCAATACCAAATCGGCAAACCTGGCTTATTTTTACCTGGGTATTGCTTATTTAAATAAAGGCGAATTCAGAAAAGCTATTGATAATTTAACCAACTACAGGGGTGGCGACAGCATGGTTGCGGCCGAAGCGCTTGGCGGCACTGCTGATGCTTACGTTGAGTTAAAAGATTATGACAAGGCTGAAACCTACTTTAAAAAAGCAGCCGATAAAGCAAGCAATAAATTTCTATCCCCTGTTTATCTTAAAAAACTGGGTTTGGTTTACGAAGCACAGAACGACTACAAATCGGCTGATGATGCTTATAAAAAAATAAAAAGCGATTATTCTGACAGTCCGCAAGCGAGAGATATCGATGAGTATATTGCAAGGGCAGAAGCGAAATTATAATAGGATTTTAGATTTACGATTTTAGATTTATAGAAGTGAATTAAAATCAAAACAATCGTAAATCGTAACTCGTAAATCGTAAATATGTCAACTCAGCTTAAAAATTTATCTGATTTTTCAAATACCGAAATACCATCTGCGGCGCCTTACCATTTCGGTATTGTTGTTGCTGAATGGAATGCCGCTATAACAAACGCCTTATACCAGGGTGCATATGAAAGCCTGGTTGCGCATGGCGCATTACCTCAAAATATTTTCACTTATCCTGTTTCCGGAAGTTTTGAATTAATATCGGGCGCTGATATTTTATTAAAAAACCGTAAATTAGATGCGGTAATTTGTTTAGGCTGTGTAATACAAGGCGAAACAAGGCATTTTGATTTTATTTGCAATGCAGTAGCCAATGGCATAAGCAATGTTGCTATAAAATACTCAAAACCTGTTATATTTGGTGTGTTAACTACCGATAACCAGCAGCAGGCAGAAGACCGTGCAGGTGGCAAACATGGCAATAAAGGTGTTGAAGGTGCGGTGACTGCCATAAAAATGGCGTACCTTGCTGAAACTTTAAACAGTTAATTTGCGTTTAAAAACTAAGTAGAATAAAAATGAAAAAAGTAATTTACGTAGCTCTTATCGCTTTAATATTAGGAAGCATTACTTCCTGTTCAAATAAATTGTGCCCGGCATATGGTTCATACCCAAAATCAGGCCGCTAACAGTTAAGTGTCATTTTTTATCATTTGCTTAAAACCAGCACATGTTTTGTGTTGTTTTGCATATTATATGCATATCCCCCATTATAATTATCATTCATGAACTGGACATCGCTGGATTCAGCCGATCAAATTAACGGCATTAAGCATCAGGAAGGCTATAGTGTAATCTTTAAGCACAGTACACGCTGCTCCATCAGTATGATGGTTAAGAAACGTTTCGAACTCGACTGGGATAAACTACCGGGCGAATTACCGCTCTATTTTTTAGACCTCATAAAATACCGCGAACTATCAAACCAGGTGGCAACCGATTTCCAGGTTTACCACGAATCCCCCCAGTTATTATTAATAAAAGACGGCGAATGTGTGCTTGACCTTTCGCATGGGCAAGTATCTGTGGAGGAAGCATTGTCGGTGATAGCTATAGGAGCGTAAAGCTGAAAGTCCAAAGCTAAACGCTTTTTTTAGCTTTCTGCTTTTACCTTTAAGCTTTCAGCTCACTTACCATCCAAAATCAACCGTCTTTTTCAAATCCGGGTGTAAACTCAAATAAACCGGGCAGGTAAGTGCCGAGCGTTCCAATAGTTGCTGCTCTTTTTCGGTATATGTTTTCGGGAATTTAAAGCTTATTACTATTTCGCTTACCCTGCGCGGATCGGCAGCCATAATTTTAGTTATTGAGCAACTGGTATTATCTATATCGATCTCACTGTTGCGGGCTTTTATACCCATAATGGTAAGCATGCAGCTTGCAAGTGATGCCGCTAACAAATCGGTTGGCGAAAATGCTTCGCCTTTGCCCTGGTTATCAACAGGCGCATCAGTAATAATTTTTGTGCCCGATTGAACGTGCGTTGCCTCTGTCCTTAATTCGCCTAAGTAGGTGGTTTCGATAGTTGCCATAATGTTTCTCTATGAGGACAAATCTAAGGGTAAATTTTAATTTTAAGGAGATCATTTGTAGGAATTAGCGGTTTTGGAACTGTGCTTCAGATTTGAGAGCGGGGGAGACAGATAATTATAAATTGTGGGTATGCTTTTTAAAAATAGTGATGATGAAAAGGGATGGAGCATACCTTTCAACTATTATAACCATAGTGCCTACAATCCCCACATCTGAACAGCTGAAGTTTATAGTCATCACGTAGATTATCGAATGGCTTTATTGAGGGTTTGAGAATATTGTCGATATTTCTATCTTAGGGGTAGATTACTATCTAATGGAGTATTCTATCCGAAGTTAAGAAACTTTTTGAAAGCACTTGCCTGTAAAAAATATAAATTTACTACAATAAATGAGGACATTCGCAATATCAGACATCCATGGCAATAATGAACTCTTTCGTAAAGCATTAAAAGCAATTGGCTTAAAAAAAGTCGACAAACTAATTATTCTTGGTGATTTAATCGATAGGGGGCCAGATAGCAAAGGGGTATTAGACACAATTATCTTACTACTGGAAAATGGTTTTAATTTAGACTGTTTAATTGGCAATCACGAGCAAATGTTTTTAGATGCAAAACTGAATACAAATAATTTAAACCAATGGTTAATCAACGGTGGGGATAAAACTCTTTCTAGTTTTCTAACAGGTTCTATTGAAAAAATACCATCTAAATACTATAACTTAATAAATGGATTTAAGTATTTTTTCGAACATGAAAACTGCATTTTTGTTCATGCTGCACTAAACATGAAGATAGAGGATCCTTTTAGTGATATTGATACAATATTATGGGAAAGAAACCCTATTGAATATGTTGATGAAATATGGTTGGGACATCGCAAACTTATTCATGGTCATAACCCCCAAAGTCAAAAAGAAATACTTCGTGCCATTGAAAACAATGAAAAGGTAATTTGTATAGATAATGGAGCCTACATGAGTAAATCCGGATATGGGTCGGTTTGTGTTATGCAACTGGAAACCCTAAATGTGAGATTTTTAAAATGAAAATAATAAAAGTAATAAAAAACATTAATCGAGGCGGATTTGGCATTATTGACAAGATATTATCCGATGATGGGGGCTATTATGCCAGAAAGCAATTTTCTCCGGCTGATCAGTTTAAGTCAGATAAACAATTATGCGACAGACTTAAGGTACGGTTTATAAGGGAAGTTAAAACTCAAAAAATATTGCCCAATGAGTACCTTGTTTTTTCAAGCCATACAAAACGTGCATTATCCAATAATCTTTTTCAATTAACCCTGCCTGTATACCGGTTTCATCTTCCAGTATGCTTAACAAAGCTGAAAAGTCCTTGTGATTATGGAGATAATCTGATGGCATTATACTTGGACTTGTTACATTAAGGATGAAAAAATTTTCTGTGTTTTAACATTCCCATATTGCGATACCGAATTTGCCAGCTTTTTTGCATCCATCATCCGCGCTTTATGAAATATCTGTTTTAAAACCTCTTGCCGGTCCTCTGCCAACATATCAAGATTATTAACTATGTCGACCAATAAAAATTCCGGGGTTATCTTTTTAGGAAAATACGGCTTTATGCGAAAGGAGAACTTTCTATTACCTAATTTGAATTCGCCATGCCGTTTGTGGTTATAAACAGTCCTTTGGTTGTAGAGTTGTGTAGTGCCAACCCCTAAACTATTATAGGCATTTTGCGATGTAAGTAAAAACCGGTCATCTTTAAGAAAGCTTCGCACTAATACCTCTTCCCCCGGCGGGGTTACCCCAAATGAAGTTTCTTCAGGAAAATAATAAATCCCCTGGGACAGCTTTTGTAACGTTCCATCTTCCAATAGGGCTCCTAAATGACGGTCAACCGATTTCGACCATTGAGCTAACTCTGTACGGCGATATACTTTACCTCGTTTCAGGTGCTTTTTTAGTTCGTCCAGCTTTGTCATCATTAAATTCTCTTTCATTGGTAAAGATACGATTGTAATTTATAAATGTAAAAATATTAATGTAAAATTCATGCAAATATCGGAGTTTAGTATCAGCTTCCGATTGTCCGGCTTACTATTTCAGATGCATTATCCCTGTATCAGAAAAACCACAAAGCTTAACAATTCGTAGATAGTCCAAACCAGCGGTTTTTTCAATTTAGTTATGATAATGTAAACTCTTTCTTCCAAACTTTCGAACTTTCCGACTTCCGGACTTTTTACCTATTTTTGCATCTATGATTGATTTGCCTGTAGTCCCTGTAAGCCAACCACAACGCAAGCCTGATTGGCTGCGTGTGCGGCTTCCTGTTGGTAAGGAGTACGCGCATGTGCGCAGTTTGGTTGATACCCATAAGCTGCATACCATTTGCGAAAGCGGCAATTGCCCTAATATGGGCGAGTGCTGGGGCGCTGGTACGGCCACTTTTATGATATTAGGCAATATCTGCACACGCTCCTGTTCGTTTTGCGCGGTAGCTACTGGCAGGCCATTAGCTGTTGACACTGATGAGCCAAACCGTGTAGCAAATTCAGTTAAACTGATGCAGGTTAAACATTGTGTAATCACCTCAGTTGACCGTGATGACCTAAAGGATGGCGGCTCTATCATCTGGGCGGAAACCATTAACGCTATACGTAGGGAAAGCCCCGAAACCACATTGGAAACTTTGTTGCCTGATTTTCGGGGAGTATGGGAAAACCTTGAACGTGTACTTGAAACCAGGCCAGAGGTAGTTTCGCATAATTTGGAAACCGTAAGGCGCCTTACAAAAGAAGTACGCATACAGGCAAAATACGATCGCAGCCTGGAATGTTTGAAACACGTATCCAAAGCTGGCTTACGTACCAAATCGGGCATCATGCTCGGCCTGGGCGAAACGGAAGCTGATGTTTTGGAGGCCATGGGAGATTTGCTTGATGCAGGTGTACATATATTAACCCTGGGCCAATATTTACAGCCAACCCGTAACCACCACCCGGTGATCGACTGGATACATCCCGATCAGTTTGAGCGTTATAAGCAATTAGGGTTAAATATGGGTTTTAAGTATGTTGAGAGCGGCCCGCTGGTGCGTTCATCCTATCATGCTGAAAAACACCTGTTTGAAATCTGATAATTCCTTTATATCTTCATCCCATTGAGCCGGAAAAGAAAAATATCGCTGACAGAGGATGAATTAGTGCTTGCATTAAGGAACCGGGAGAAGATTGCAATAGAAGCGCTTTATGATATGTATTCCGCCTCCTTATATGGCGTAATTTCACGAATAATTACTGACACGGCAACCGCCGAAGATGTATTGCAGGAAACTTTTGTAAAAATATGGCACTCTTTTTCGAGTTATAGTACTGAAAAAGGGCGCTTATTTACCTGGATGGTGAATATTGCCCGTAACCTGGCGATAGATAAAATAAGATCGAAAGATTTTAAGAACCAGAATAAAAACCAGGAACTTGAAAATAACGTAACTTTCATAGACGAACAGAGGAACACAGTTTACAAGCCCGAGTTGCTGGGTATCAAAGAATTAGTGCAAACATTAAAGCCCGAGCAAAAGTCAATTCTGGAGCTTGTGTACTTTAAGGGTTATACCCACGTGGAGGCCGCCGATGAGTTGGGCATCCCGTTAGGGACTATTAAAACACGGTTGAGAATGGCTATTCAGCAACTAAGGAAACATTTTAATTGAGGTGGAAGATATTAAAGCATATATAGAGTCGGGGATATTGGAACTTTACGTTATGGGGGATGTAACCCCTGACGAAAAGTTGCAAGTGGAGGAGATGGCTGCAAAGCATCCGGCTATAAAAGCTGAATTGGATGAAATTGAGCGGTCGATGGAGTTATTTGCTGAAGATATGGCGGTTGAACCGGCTACCCATTTACGTAACAAAATACTAAACAGCATACTTACAAATTTGGGTAACGACAGTTCTTTTGCTTCAAAGGATGAAATTGTAAAGGATAATGTTGTCGCGATAGCTACCCCAAAAACAAACATTTTTTACAAATACGCATTTGCAGCCTGCCTTGCATTATTATTGGCGAGTATTGTAGCGCTTGTATCGATGTACAACAAATTGCAGGACACAAACACCCAACTGGCGGCTATGCAATTGGATAAACAACATTTTGCTAACCAGGTAAACCTGGTGAATGGCGAGTTGCAGGTTTTTCAGGATGCATCATTTAAATTTTTAAAGTTGCAGGGAACGCCACATTCGCCCTCATCGCAACTTACCGTGGCCTGGAGCCCGGCTAAAAAGAAGGTGTGGATCGATATGCATTCAATAAAAATGGCTGAAAATGACCATAGCCACCAATACCAGTTGTGGGCGCTTGTTGGCGGTAAGCCGGTTGATCTTGGCGTTTTTGATAAAACTGCTGATACGACCGCCGACATGAAGGAGATGAAATCTATCGCTTCAGCTGATGCCTTTGCTGTTACCCTTGAACCGCGCGGCGGCAGCGCCAGCCCTACCATGGACCAAATGGTAGTTATAGGGAAATTTTGAGTTTAAGTTGATTAGGTTGATTGAGTGAGTGGTTGATTAGGTTAGCAATTCAATAATCAATCCCATCAACTACTCAGCCATTCAACTCAATCAACTACTCAACTAATCCAACCCAATCAACCATTCACCAATTTTTTTTGTTAAAAAATGTTAAAACCAAACCTTTTAATAAGTTGTTTGTAATAAAATATTGTGAGGTGCGTCATATAGTTGTTTAGAATATGAAGGTTGGGATGATTAATATCCAAACAACTTCGATAGACGTATTCTACTTATGGTTTGAGTATTTTGTTCTTTATAAGATCAGTTAATAGTTAATTAAAACGGTTGTACGATACTTACAACCGTTTTTTTATGCCATTAACTTTGCCATGGTAAGCGGTAAACGGGCTGCCACCTGGTTGGGCAACACCACATTCATACGGTTGGGGAGGGCGAGTTCATCGCCTGCTTTACCATGTATATAAGCGCCTATGATACAGGCTTCTTCAGATGTATAATACTGGGCAAGTAACGATGTAATTATACCGGTAAGTACATCGCCCATGCCGCCGCTGGCCATTGCAGGGTTGCTGGTGCTATTGAAATATATTTTGCCTTCCGGAGTAATGATCAAGGTATAATCATTTTTTAAAAGAATATAAAGCTTTAGTTCCTTAGCCTTTTTAATACCGGTTTGAATACGCTGCCACCAGCTTGTGTGCTCCCCAAAAAGCCTGTCGAACTCCTTCATGTGTGGTGTTAAGATGCTATTTTCAGGCACCTGGTCCCAAAGATGTTTATTTTCTGATAGCAGGTTAAGTGCATCGGCATCAATAACTACAGGCTTTTTATAGTTGGTTAAGATGTCGGTTATTAAATCTAACGCGTAGTTATCCTTACCGAGGCCTGGGCCAATTCCCATAGCTTTGAATTTATCCCATTCAATTTCTGGGATTTCCGTGCCTTGCCTTACTATGGCCATGACTTCGGGCATGTAGCTATTTAATGCAGTAAGCCCGCTTTGGGGCACACAAGCCGTAGTCAAGCCTGCCCCGGTATAGGCACTGGCCGAGGCACACAATAATGCTGCGCCCATAGTTTCGGGCTGCCCGGCAACAATAAGCGCATGCCCGTAGGTGCCTTTATTGCTGAACTTATGGCGTGGCTTTAGCATTTTGCGGATATCCTTTTCTTCAACCAACTGGTACGGTGAATTTAGCGACTGTGTAAACTTTTCATCAATACCTATATTAACCGCTTCCCAGCATTTAACATACGGTGCCGATTCGGGCAATAAAAAGTTGATTTTGGGCTGCTGAAAAGTGATCACAAGGTCGGCCTTTATTGCCGTAGCATCCGGCGGTATCTCACCATCGGAAAAAAAGCCTGTGGGCACATCAACGGCTACTATGGTTTTATCGAGATTATTAATATGGTCAACAAGGCGCTTATAGTCGCCATCGAGTGGTTTATTTAAACCGCTTCCTAATATTGCGGTGATGATAATTTCACTTTTATCTTCGGGCGGGGTTTCACCTTTGCGTATCTCTGCTATCGGCACTAACGTTTGCTGTAGCCTTTTTAAGTTCTCATTAAAATTGTCGGTTGCTTTATCAGAAAAGCGGGCGATTTTAACATCCAGGTTTTTGTACTGATGACCGTATAACATCCTTGCTATTGCCAGGCCATCCCCGCCATTATTACCGGTGCCGCAATAAACAGCAATTGATTGTTTTTTATCCGGGAAGTGGTTGATGAACCAGCCAACAAAAGCTTTTGATGCACGCTCCATCAAATCAATGGAAGCAATAGGTTCATTGGCTATCGTATAAGCATCAGCTTCGCGGATTTGGGCAGCGGTTAACAGTGGTAGCATATACGCTAAAGGTACGATTGTTTGTTTTTGTTTTGGATAGACTTGTTAAATGAGGGTAATGGAAATTATACTATTAACTTAAGTTAAACCGGATGAATAATTATATTTGTTGATGGATGTAACCCACATTACCGATTTCAAATTTTGGTTTATAGTTATTGTACAAATAGCAGGCTTCGGATTTGTGTGTTTGAAACTTTACGCTAAATCTTACAGTAGTGAAAAAGGGAAAAACCTTGCTACAAAAGAAGATATAGGAGAAATAACACAAATTGTTGAAAGTATAAAAACTTCATTAGCTCAAAAAACAGAGGAATTAAAATCAGATTTATCATACAAAAATGAACATTTGATTCATTTACGAGCGGCAGAAAGGACGGCTATAATAAACTATTACAAAGCCACTTGGGTATTGGTTTTAAATTTTACAAAACCAGACCTCATAAAATATGAGATTGATAACTTCGACAAAGGCAAAGATGATATCTCTGATTTAAAAACCTTGAGATATATTTCAGAAGCTGAATTGATTTTGAACAAAATAAAAGAAGATATATCGAATTTAAAATACTTGAAAGATATTTCAGAGTCAGAACTAATGTTCTTTTATTACGAGCCTAAATTAACTTCTATAATAGAAAAGTTAAATTCATCGTTGTCAGAATTTGAAAGGGCTTTACTAAGAACAATTAATCTTTTGTTACAAGTTTTTAACGAAATAACCGTTAAAACTAATAGTGGCCTGTTGACTGTAGAGGTTCTTTTAGAAGCAAAAATAAAAAGAAGCGAGATATTAGCTAAATGGTATATAGACCGATATAATAGTCTTTCTTTTATTCGTACATTTAATGAAGATTTAAAAAAGACATTACTTGAGCGATTAATGAGTTTAACATCTTAATATTACATAATATGCCAATATTAATTTTATATGCGACAGTGAGATTACTTGATGGCTCGGTAGCTACGGGTCCTGTTACAACTATGGATTTTCAGGAATTCCACTTTAAAAATACAGGATCTGGTTTAGATTTATATTTTCATCTAAAAAAAGATGATTCAGGTTGGTATCAATCGGGTGGCCCAAGTATAACTATACCACCATTATTTATTGAGCAGGTAGGTAAGCAAATAGATCAGGAACTGGTTATAAGATAATCCCAAAAAACTCACGAAGTTTTAAAAACTTCGTGAGTTTCAACGGTTGTATTCGTGGACTACAAATTTGCCTTCAATCCATACTTAGCGGCAAATTTCCGGTACAGTTGTTTATGCAGGTTATCCAAATTAATATCCCTGCCTTGTATAAATGCTTGTGTTACATCAATGGCAATCATATCCAAAGCATCACCTTTTGAGATAAACAGGTTGGCGTCTTTGCCAACTTCCAGCGTGCCGGTAGTTTTATCTATCCCTAATATTTTAGCGTTGTTTATCGTAATCATGCTTAAAGCCTGCTCTTTGGTGAGACCGTAGCCTACTGCCTCGCCGGCCTCGAAAGGCAGGTTACGCTGACGCCAGAAACCTATGCCGGTCAATCCGTATAATACGCCTGCATCCTGCAGCATTTTTGGCAATTTATAAGGCAGGTAAACATCGTCTTCATCACGGTCAGGCAGTCTTTGGGTTTCTTTTAGTATTACAGGCACGTTATTGTCCTTTAACACATCGGTAACCAAATACGATTCACCGCCGCCAACAATAACTGCCGATATGCCCAACTTTTTGGCAAAAGCCACCGCCTGAACGATCTCTTTTGCACCATCAGCATTTACAAATAGTTTTTTCGAACCATCAAACAAACCCCGCATGGCTTCAAAGCGCACGTTTTTTACTTCGGGGCTTGCAATTTGAGCATAGGCCTTGGCTTCGGTAAACAGGTTGTTTATGGCATCGATGGCTTTTTGCGCCCTTTCGGCAGGTGTTTCCTGCTGAACACCCGGTGTTGGGGCAACCCGTCTGCGGCCCTGAGCCCTTGCAACCGGCCAGGTTAAATGAATGCCTATGTCAGTTTTATAAGCTGCATCCTGCCAGTTCCAGGCATCCAGTTGCACCACAGATGATTCGCCTGATATAACACCACCTGACGGGGTAGGTTGTGCCAGTAAAATGCCATTTGAACGAACAGTTGGTATCACCTTCGAATCGGTATTGTAGGCCACTATACTGCGTGCATTGGGATTATATTCGCCGGTTTCTTCGTCATCCACGGTTCCTCGCGCACCTTCTTCAATTTCAACAAGACCGAGGGTTGTTATCGGGCAAATAAAGCCCGGGTAAACCTGTTTGCCGGTGGCATCGATAATATCAGCCCCATTGGCATTTGGCGCCGATCCTTCGCCAATGGCGGTAATTTTGCCTTTGTCAAAGGCCACGTAGCCGTTATTAATTACCTGCCCGTTGCCCACGTGAATGGTGCCGCCGGTAATGATAACAGCTTTGGTTTGCGGCGGCGCCGGCGAAATATTGGCCTGGCCGTAGGTGAGGATAGTGCTTAGCAATAATCCTCCAAAAATTAAAAATATCTTGTTCATAAGCCCCCTCTTATCTCCTCCGCCATTTGGCGGAGAGACTTTAAAAATTTACTTGTTAATAATTCTAACATTTAACATATTTTTTCATCTGCACATCTGCATATTCACACATCTGCACATTTACAAACCATCATCGTCATTTTCGTTTTCCTCGGTAATCCTTGGGCGGCGTCCCGGAGGGCGTTGCGTTAACGAGCCTTTGTTTTTGGCGGCTATCATTTTCTGGATGATCCTTGCTTCGTCAGCCTTCATCACTTTTTGATTAGCGGCATCTTTATCATAATCCCAGTAGGCTATCCCATCCACATAGGTTTTTTCGGCAACCGCATATATTGACAGTGGATCAGCCGACCATAACACCAAATCTGCATCTTTTCCTGGCTTGATGCTGCCCACACGTTTATCAATATGCAGCATTTTGGCCGGATTAAGCGTAACCAATTTTAAGGCCTCTTCTTCGCTCATGTGCCCGTAGGCGACCGCTTTCCCGGCTTCCTGGTTTAGTCGGCGCCCCATTTCATCATCGTCAGAGTTAAAGGCCACATTTATTCCCATATCATGCATTAGCGTGCCGTTATAAGGGATGGCTTCAGCTACTTCCATTTTGTAGGCCCACCAGTCGGAGAAGGTTGAGCCGTTTATACCATGCGCCTTCATTTTATCGGCCACTTTATAACCCTCGAGGATGTGGGTAAAAGTATTGATCTTAAAGCCCATGGAGTCGGCAACATGCATCAGCATGGCCAGTTCTGATTGAACATAGGAGTGGCAGGTAATGAAGCGTTTGTTATCCAGTATCTCCACAATAGCATCCAACTCAAGGTCGCGGCGAACGTTGCCGCCTTTTTTAGCCATCGCCGCTTTATATTCCTTAGCACGGGTAAATTCATCAATATAAACTTCTTCAACACCCATGCGTGTTTGCGGGTAGCGTGCTGCACCACCGGCTACAGGGTTGTTATTACTTCCCTTAACATTTTCGCCAAGCGCAAATTTTATAAAACCATCTGCGCCTTCAAATTTCAGATCTTCCGGCAATACGCCCCAACGGTGTTTAATTATCTGCAGTTGGCCGCCAATAGGATTGGCCGAACCATGCAAAATGTGCGAAGTGGTTACCCCACCGGCCAACTGGCGGTACAAGCTCATATCCTCGGAGTTTAAGATATCGCCTATCCGTACTTCAGCTGTAACTGCCTGCGTACCTTCATTTATGCCGTTTGATATAGCGATATGCGAATGTTCGTCAACTATCCCCGGCGAAATGTGCTTGCCGGTAGCATCAATCACTTTTGCATTGCCGGCAGACAGGTTTTTGCCAACTGCTTTTATTTTGCCGTTCTCAATTAAAACGTCGGTATTTTGCAGGATGCCTTCTTTTTCGTTCGTCCAAACGGTGGCATTTTTAAATAACACGGTTTCAGCTTTGGGTAATTCAGCATTGCCATAGGCTGTGAACGGGTAAACAACCGGACCAACCGTAATTTCCTGTTTTGGCGGTTCGCGACGGGCAGGTTGTGCGGCAAAGGTGCTGGTATAAGTTGCCGTCCATTTTATTTCCGAACCATCGGGCATTATCCCATTGCCACGGAAAGTCAATGGCGACACGTTAGTGATATACCCTGTTAAACGGATATTGCCGTTTGGTTTACTTTTCAGGTCGAAATAAATGCTTACCATATCGCCGCTGCGGGTGATGGTCCCTTTTGCACGGGCGCTATCAGCATCGTTACGCTCGATATTAACTTCGTAAGCGCCGGGCGTACCGCCAATTTTTAATACTGTGTTTGACAGTGCATCGGTTGCTAAGTTATAGTTGCCCCGCAGGTCGGTAACATCCATACGGGTTACCACATATTGGCGGCCTTCTATCCAGTTCTCGTAAATAATATTTTCTTTTTTAAACAGGTCGTCAGAGGTGATGATAAAGTTGGCCATTTTGCCTTTGGTCAATGTGCCCACTTTATCGCCAACGCCCAGCATTTCGGCAGGCACGGTGGTTAGTGCATTTAATGCCTGTTTCTCACTAAGGCCATTATCCATGGCTGTGCGCAGGTTTGTCCAGAAATCTGCCGGTTTTTGCAGCCCAAAGGATGTGATGGCAAATTTTATACCTGCTTTTTCTAATGCAGCAGGGTTGGTTGGTGCAAGCTCCCAGTCTTTTAATTGGGTATAGCTGATGTTTCGCGCATCCAGCGGGTCTTCCACATCATATGGCTCGGGGAAGGTTAGCGGGATGATAAAACTGCTGCCTGTAGCTTTTATCGCATCGATGCGGCGGTACTCATCGCCATCGGTTTTAAAAATATATTGCTTGCCAAATTCTTTGGCTATTTTATTGGCGCGCAAAACATTAAGCTGGTCGGTAACCTCAAAAATTTGAGGTATGGCCTGCTCGCGGTTAAAATCGTCGAGTGAGATATTATATTCAGTTTTTTGTGTTTTATACCATTGTGCATCATAATAGGTTTGGCGCAATAAAGCTATCGAACCCATTAATGATGACGGATAATTGGTAGCCGCAGTACCTTTACTGAACGAATAATGGGCGGCAGCCTCGTCATTCAGCATTACTTCGTTATCGCGTTCATCGCCCAAAGTAACCACAATTGATGTGCCGCGGGCGATACCATCATGTATCAATGATTGCACAGCGCCGAATCCATTCTTTTTATAGTCTTCGGCATTTGCAGCATTTGCGTGGAATACGGTCTTGGCATTCATTTCGGGCTTTATAGCCTCGTTCCAGCCATAAGCGCCCGGCTTAGTGGAGGTATAAACGGGTACGCGGCCAAAACCGCCGCCAGCCTGGAATGCCTGTCGCGGTGCCTCGGGCATGCCGTAAGTGCTATAAGCATCAATCAAGCCGGGATAAATGTATTTCCCCTTCAGGTCAACAGTTACATAACCTTTCGGGATGGCAATATCGGCGCCAACGCCTTCAATTACCCTGTCTTTTATCAGCAGGGTGCCATTCGCGATGGTTTGATCAGCACTTACAACAATATTGGCATTGGTGAAGGCGTACTGGCCCGGACGGACGTCCCAGGGGCCATTGACGGGAAATGTTTCCTGTGCCCGGCTGAGCAGGGCGCAAAACAGGGTACAACAAAAAAGTAAAATTTTCTTCATGGTCAGTTATAGTTTGTACTAAGTTATTAAACATTCATATATCCGTTACACTAAGGGTGTTTCATCATACATTTGTTACATAAAGGAAGGGTAGTAATTCGTTAGTCCGCACCAATGAAAAGCAGTAAGTAAAAATGATTCTTTTCACGATGCTTAAATACCAGCCGATCATCCATAAAACTACTCATTATATAAATTATTTGATACGGCATTTTTAGCTTTAATTATTTTAAGCAGTAACCACCGCTATTTTCTTATTTTTGCCGTTCTTAATAATATCATGAGCGAAGAAAGATCATTAAATTTTTTAGAAGAGATAGTTGAAGAAGATATAGCTGCCGGCAAAAATAGCGGCAGGGTGCTTACCCGTTTCCCGCCCGAGCCTAATGGCTACCTGCATATCGGCCATGCCAAATCCATATGTTTAAACTTTGGGCTGGCGCTAAAATATGGCGGTAAAACCAATCTCCGGTTTGATGATACCAATCCTGCAAAAGAGGAAGTTGAATATGTTGACAGTATTAAAGAAGATGTAAAATGGCTGGGGTTCGAGTGGGCTAACGAACTTTATGCTTCTGACTATTTCGACCAGCTTTACGCTTTTGCAGTCGCGATGATAAAAAAAGGACTGGCTTATGTTGATGACAGCAGCGCCGAAGAAATATCCGTTCAAAAAGGTACGCCAACTATACCTGGTAAGGCTAACCAATACCGCAGTCGAAGCGTGGACGAAAACCTTGCGCTTTTTGCTGATATGAAAGCAGGCAAATATCCTGATGGCGCTAAAGTATTGCGCGCAAAGGTTGACCTTGCTGCACCAAATATGCACCTGCGCGACCCGCTAATGTATCGCATAAAGCATACAGAACACCACCGCACCGGCGCTACCTGGTGCATTTACCCGATGTATGATTTTGCACATGGGCAGAGTGATGCTATAGAAGAAATTACGCATTCTATTTGTACGCTGGAGTTTATCCCGCACCGCGACCTGTATAATTGGTTTATCGAAAAGCTGGATATTTTCCCATCAAAACAATACGAATTTGCGCGGCTAAACCTCAACTACACCGTGATGAGCAAGCGCAAGCTGCTCCAGTTGGTTGAAGATGGCCATGTGGAAAGTTGGGACGACCCGCGTATGCCAACCATAAGCGGATTGCGCCGCAGGGGTTATACGCCTGCCTCCATCATTGATTTTTGCGAACGCATTGGCGTTGCCAAGCGCGAGAATATGATAGATGTGAGCCTGCTGGAGTTTTGCATCCGTGAGGATCTGAACAAAACGGCCTGGCGCCGTATGGCTGTGCTTGATCCGATAAAAATGGTGATCACCAGCTATCCCGAAAGCGAAACGGAAACGATGTTCAGCGAGAACAATCCCGAGGTTGAAGGCGGCGAAGGCGGCAGGGATATACCTTTTAGCCGGGAACTTTGGATAGAGCGTGAAGATTTTATGGAAGAACCATCTAAAAAGTTTTTCCGTCTCGGCGTAGGCCTGTCTGTAAGGCTGAAAAGCGCTTATATAGTAACCTGCAATAGTTTTACCAAAGATGCGGACGGGAATGTAACCGAGATACAGTGTACACATCTCCCCGAAAGCAAATCGGGAACCGATACCAGCGGCCTGCACGTAAAAGGCACCATCCACTGGGTGAGTGTGCCCCATGCCAAAACCGCTGAAGTGCGGCTATATGACCGATTATTTAGAGTGGAAGACCCCAGCAATGAAGACGGTGATTTTAAAGAATATTTAAACCCCAACAGCCTCCAAATATTACCAAACGCCTATATCGAAGCTGATTTGGCCAAAGCCATCCCCGGCAAAGGCTACCAGTTTATCCGCAAAGGGTATTTTACGCTGGATAAACACTCAACAGCCGATAAACTGGTGTTTAACAGGACAGTGACGTTGAAGGATGGCTGGGTGAAGAAATAAGTTTGCAGTCGGCAGTTTGCAGTCGGCGCAATATACATTGGCAGGTTGCAATTGATAATTAATTTTTATTATCAATTGTAACCTGCTTTTTTATTGGCATATTAGTGAACAATTCTATTTTAAACTTTATCACTTGAATCCAATTATCATGAAGAAACTTTTATTGCAGTATGCACTATTGCTACTGCCTGTTTTTGCGCTTGCCCAAAATGATCCCCAGGTTTATAAATATCTAACCCCCAAAATAATGGGAATAGTTGGCACCCCTTTTAAACTTAATGACCATACCTATGTAATTCAAACAAACATTGACGATGAAAACTTTGAATTAATTGCTATTAATGATAAAATGGGAGTGCTGTGGCGTACAACATTAAAAGGGTATGCAATTGGTGCTGGTAAATTTAAAGGGCAAATATTGGCTGTTGCTACTGCGGGGTATTCCATTACAAAAGGAATAGCTAACCCATACACAGGATTTTTAATTAATTCGCAAACGGGGAAGGCTATACAACAAAACGTTATTTATACCAGCACTTATCAAAAGAAAGAATGGGCAAAAATATTCTTTTCCGCCAACGATGGCTTTTCATTGGTCATCGGCCTGACTGATAACGGTACAACCTTTCCCGGTACCGAAATAGCGTATATTGATACCAAAGATATTACCGTGATTGATTTAAATGAAAAGCTTGAGGCGATAAATATCAAACATATTGTACCCAACGGTGGGTTTGTTGGTGTAACTGCTAATAATAAAAACGATCTTTTTACTTTCGTTATCCAGGAGGATAAAACACTACAGGTATCTAAATACGAATCCGGTAAAACTGTGTCTTCAGGATCCGTAATACAGGATATCAATTTAAATAATAAATCGGATATAAAATATAATAACCCATTTGCAGGCAGATCAACGTTTGAAGACAATGCCTGGTCCTGCGCGTCCTCAACCGACCAAAACGTTGTTTACTTTGCCGCAGCGCATAAAAACAGTAATCGGGATCGTGAGCTGACAGTATGCAAAATTAATTTTAATAATAAAACTTGTCAGCTTACCAGTGAGCCGCTGGAAGGGAAACAATTCAGGAGTATTGAAAAAAACTATGTACCTTTTGATAAGAAACTTGATAAACCGACGATAGACGGGGGTGAATATATGGCCGTCAGGTTTGTAGCAGAGAACAATGGGATCCTGATAGTTGCATTCGCAGATGAATCCATTCAAGAAAGTGCTAGCAAGTTTTTCCGGGACAATTCAATTATTATCAATGGGTATGATGTTAACCTTAAACAAAAGTTTCAGAAAATAATGCCCAGTCTGTCCGACTGGCAACGTGCCTTACATGCGGATTATCATTTTGAAAATAACTCCCTTTATGTGATTGCTAACACTGGAAAGCGGTCAAAAGAAACAATTTATGGCCAGTTAGATTTAACGACAGGCAATTGGTTGAAACAAGAAATGTTAGACAGAAAAGGGATCGGGACCCAGGAGTTTACTGACAAAAATATTTTGTGGTTTACAAATGGTTTTATAGTGCCATATGCCGACCTTAAAAATGCAATCACCTATAAGAAAGTTATAGACCTGGCATCATACCCTTATTAGGTAAGTTTGCAGTGGGTAGTTTGCAGTTTGCTTTTGAGGACTGGTTTGCCGTAGTATTATCCTACTGGGAACTGCCCACTTCAAACTGCCTACTGATATTTCTGGTAAATATTATAGATCACATTCAAATCCAGCTGCGTTAAAGTTGGGCTGATATCTGTTTGTACAAAGTGCCGCTTAAAGGCCACAATAGCGGCTTTAATATCCGATGTATCGTAACCTATCAATTTCAGGGCGATGGTAAAATCAAAGCCGTCGGGTGGTAGCTCAAGTATATCATCGCTCCAATAGCCGAAACCATGCTGCGCCAGTGTTTTCCATGGGAAGAACGGGCCGGGATCGGGTTTGCGCTTTGGGGCAAAATCCTGGTGGCCTATGAAGTTGGCCTGGGGGATAGCATAATTCTTTTTCAATTGCGCCAGTAATAACAGGAGGCTGTTGATCTGCGGCGTGGTAAAAGGTTCATTGCCGTTGTTATCTATCTCTATACCTATGGAGCAACTGTTCATATCGGTAACGCTGCCCCATTTGCCTACGCCGGCATGGTTGGCACGCATGTAATCGTTCACCATATGGTAAACTGTGCCGTTTTTGGCTAATACATAATGGGCGCTGGTTTGGTCGGTAGTAACGGTAAAAGTATGGAGTGTTTGCTGTACAGAATCCTGTGCGGTAAAATGGATGATGACATAATTTGGTTTGCGTATGCCAAAATTTACAGTGCCTACCCAGGCAGAAGGGACAAGCATGCCGGTGCTGTCACGTAATGAATCGGGTAACTGTTTTTGTATGTTAGCTATATAACCCTTTGTTTTATCGCTATAAACTTTGTTGGTTACCGCATAAGGCCCCTTTGGCGAGCAGGATGCCATAACGAGCAGGCATAATAGCAATAAGTACAGATAGCTTTGTTTCATACGGGATTGATGAAGCTAATTTAGCTTTTTGAATTGGGATTTCGGAATTATTTTGGTCGGAAGGATATAAACTGACCTTTTGTTGGTCAAGCTGGAAGCTTGATGCATGCCGCACCAGCGATTTTTTTAATTATTGATCAATATATCCTTCGCCATGATCATGGGTACGCTGATATATTTTTTCTCCATGTAGTTCATCACCTTTTCCAGTATATCGCGGGAATGCTGGTCCATACCCTGTACTTCTTCGGCAAATACGGAATTGATGGCTGTGTTGCGGATCTCTTTTATTTTTTCGGGCACCTTGCGCATGGCCAGCTCGATGCGGCGCTGTTTTAGCTCTAAGATAAATGTGGCAATATTTTCGCTGATGATATTTTCGGCATGACTAAGTTCTTCATACCGTTCCTTTAAGTTCCTTTTGGCAACTTCGTTTAATGATTGTACTTCGATATAGCTTATCGGGAATTTCTTTAAAACTTCAGGGTCGGTATCGTTAGGGATTGCCAGGTCGACAATTGTTTTGCGGCCAGTATCGCCGTTTAACAGGGAGGTGTAGAGTTCAGTGGTGATGATAGGCTCAATTGCCGATGTGCAGGTAATAATGACGTCAAACCCCTTTTTGTAATCTTTTAAAGCATCGAGGGTAAACGCTTCACCTTTCAGATCGGCGGCCAATTGCTGTGCCTTTGAAAGTGTGCGGTTAAAAACCGCGAAATTGCTGAACTTATGCTTTTGCAGGTATTTTGAAAGGTTACGGTTTGTTTCCCCGGCGCCAATGATCAGTATCCGGTCGCTCTGGTTCAACTTAAAATCCTTCAGTTTGCGGTATGCCAGCGAAACCACCGAAATGGGGTTTTTTGAAATATTGGTATTGGTATAAACCTCTTTGGCAGTTTTAACTATGCAGTTCATAAACATGCGCAACCCATCGCCGGTAAGGCCTGCTTCACGGCAGTTTTCATAAGCTTTACGTAACTGCGGCAATATTTCTTTTTCGCCAACTATAAGGCTTTCGAGCGAGCATGAAGTGCGGAGCAGGTGTTCAAGCGCGTCCTGATCTTCGTATATAGATGCTGCTTCTAAAAAAGCAACGGTAGAGATGGGGCACAGGCCAATGTTCAGCGCGCCCATAAACTGTTTTGCAAATTCTTTGTCAACAACCTGCGGTGTCATCATCACAAATTCAACGCGGTTACAGGTGGCCAAATAAAATATCTCGGATATACCAAATTGGGCTTTTACTTTATGAAGTTTTTCTGTCAGATTTTCCTGGCAAATCACCAATCTCCCCAATTCCTTCAGCTCAATCTGTTTGTGCGTAAAAGCGATTACCTTTAGATACTTCAATTCAGTTTAAATTTTGACCCAACAAAAGTAACAGCTTTAATACTATGCAGTGTCAAACCTTTGTCATACAGTTATATTTAGAATGGTTATAAATTGCATCGCGGCAGGCATTTATACCGTATATATTCTGTTAAAAAGCAGTTTGGTAAAATATTATATCTTTATTTATGCATAAACTTAAAAAAATAGGCCTCGCAGCGTTGGTTATCGGGTACCTTATTGCCGGTGCAAACCATTTCAGGGCCCCATTATCTTACATTAAAATTATACCTCCTTATTTTCCTCACCCTGCAATGCTTAACCTTGCAGCGGGATTTTGTGAGTTATGCTTTGCCGTTTTACTTATATTCCCCAAAACAAGGCGATTAGCTGCTTGTGGAATTATGCTAATGCTGATTGCTTTTGTACCTGTACATGTAAAAATGGTGCAGGATGCGCCCTTTATGCTGGGAACGTTAAAGGTAACGCCTTTTGTTGCGTGGATTAGGTTGGTTGTGTTACAGCCTTTGTTGATTTTGTGGGCATGGTGGTACACAAGGATGGAGCGGGTTTAAATTATCTATCTTTATGCCCGAAAGTAAAACCGATGATAAAAAAACAATATTTCACTATACCCGGCGCCAAAGGCCGCAGCATGCTTGCCGACCTCACTTTTGACGAAGCAATCAGTAACGCCCCACTTGTAATTTTTGCCCACGGGTTTAAAGGCTTTAAAGACTGGGGCTCGCATAACCTTATTGCCAAATATTTTGCCGAAAATGGTTTCAGGTTTTTAAAGTTCAATTTTTCGCATAATGGCACAACTATCGATAAGCCATTTGATTTTGCCGACCTGATAGCTTTTGCTGATAATACATTTTCTATTGAACTGCAAGACCTTGATGCGGTGATCGATTTTGCCTTCGGCGGATCGGGTATGCCGATGGTTAGTAAGGTTTACCTCATAGGGCACAGCATGGGCGGCGGCATCAGCATTATAAAAACTGCTGAAGACCCAAGGATCACAAAACTGGTTACGATGGCTTCTATATGCGGCTTCCGCAATTTATGGCCGAAAGAAATCGAGGCGCAATGGCGTTTACAAGGTATATCCTATTTTTTAAATAAAAGAACAGGGCAGCAATTACCTGTAAAGGTCAGCATCCTTGAAGACCTGGATAAATACCCGGCCCGTTTGGATATTTTGGAAAAAGCCGCCGAAATAAAACAGCCATGGCTGATAGTCCATGGAGATGCAGACCCTACGGTGCCGGTAAGTTGTGCTGAAGAATTGAAAGCAGCAAACCCCGCTGCCGAGCTTTTAGTAATACCCGGCGCCGACCATACGTTCGGCTCCTCACATCCTTATACCGAAAGAACCTTACCGCCTCTTTTAGCTGAATTTTGCAGGGAGACGGTCTCCTTTTTTAGCAAATAAAAGTCTATTTAAAACTGTAGCGCTCCTTTAACGTTAATGTGGCTTATGGCAACGTTACTTTGATATGATATTGAACATGTAACAATTCCATTTCATAACCTTCTAACTTAACCTTGCAGGGATATATTAGTGGCATAATTTTATAATTATTTATGAGTATAACGGGGGCAAAAAAAAGGGGAGGGAAGTTCTTAAATCCTATACCTACGGATATGGGTGGAATTGGAATAATGATCCCGATATTAAAGGAATATTATAACAATAAAGCCGAAAATACCCCTAAAAAAATAATCGGCCCGTTTAAAACCGATATTCCCATTTATCAAACGCCGCCTGAGAGCGGGTTAAGGATAACCCTTATCGGGCATTCGAGTTTATTGATAGAGATTGATGGCAAGCGAATATTGACCGACCCGGTTTGGAGCGACAGGGTCTCGTTTACTTCCCTTTTTGGCCCCAAACGCTTTTTTCAGCCACCTTTGCAATTGGATGAGTTGCCGCCACTTGATGCTATTTTAGTTTCGCACGATCATTACGACCACCTGGATAAGGGAACTATTAAATTTTTCGCGGATAAAACCATACCATTTTTTTGTTCGCTTGGCGTGGGCAGGCACCTTGAAAAGTTTGGTATCGCTAAAAACTTTATCAATGAAATGGATTGGAGTGACAGTGTGATGGTTGGCGATAATTGCGTGATGACAGCAACACCCGCAAGACATTTTAGCGGCAGGGGCATTTTTGGCCGAAATGAAACACTATGGTCGTCATTCGTGATAAAAGGCACGAAACATAATATATTTTTCGGCGCAGATTCGGGATGGTTCCCCGGCTTTGCGGAAATTGGCGATGCCTTTGGCCCGTTTGATTTGACGATGCTCGAAATAGGAGCTTATGGTAAATATTGGCCAGACATCCACATGGGGCCCGACAATGCATCAAACGCGCACCTGGCCTTAAAAGGTAAATTAATGATGCCGATCCACTGGGGCACGTTTAACCTTGCCCCGCACGCCTGGTTTGAGCCTATTGAAAGGTTACTGGGCTATGCTAAAGAAAAGCACATTGAACTTTTTGTGCCGGAACCGGGGAAACCTACGGAGGTAAAAGGCGAATATGTTTCGGGGTGGTGGGAAAAGTACCGTTGATTTTTTTGATTAATGGATTTCGCTGACGATCTCGGCTAAAACATTAATAAAACACGTTTCGTACTAAACTAAAAACTCAAACAAAGTTTGATCGCGGTTAAGCTCAATTACTTCAAACCGGTGTTCTTCCATGTGCTTTAATAATGCGGGATAATCATCGGCTGATTTTAGTTCGATGCCTACCAAAGCCGGGCCGCTTTCTTTTGATGTTTTTTTGATGAACTCGAACCGGGTAATATCATCATGCGGGCCTAATACATTATTTACAAATAGTTTCAATGCGCCGGGGCGCTGCGGGAATTTTATAATGAAATAATGTTTAAGGCCCTCGTACAATAAAGATTTCTCCTTGATCTCCTGCATCCGCTCGATATCATTATTGCCGCCGCTGATAACACAAACTACCTTTTTGCCTTTTATTTTATCCTTACAGGCATCCAGCACCGCTACCGATAATGCGCCTGCCGGTTCAACTACGATGGCATCTTCGTTATATAGCTTAAGTATAGTGGTGCATACTTTTCCTTCGGCTACCAGTAGCATTTCATCTAAAACATCGCGGCAAAGTTCATAAGTTAATTTGCCTACGGTTTTTACAGCCGCGCCATCTACAAAACGATTAATATCAGGCAAGCTAACGGGGCCGCCATGCTCAAATGCTTTTAGCATGCTTGGGGCGCCTTCGGGCTCAACGCCAATTAAATAAATAGCCGGGTTTTGCTGCTTTAGGTAAGTCCCTGCGCCCGCAGCGAGGCCACCGCCACCAATTGGCATAACCACTACTTCAGTGCCGGGCAAGTCTTGCAGTATTTCAACACCAACAGTGCCTTGCCCTTCAATTATGCTGTAATTATCAAACGGGGGAATAAAGGTCATTTGATGGGCCTGCGTATAAGCCAATGCCTCAATTAGACAATCATCAAAAGTATCGCCAACTAAAACTATCTCTACATGGCCATTGCCAAACATTTCTGTCTGCGTGATCTTTTGCTTCGGGGTTATTTCGGGCATAAATATCACCCCTTTAATACCCATTTTATTGCACGAAAAAGCTACACCCTGCGCATGGTTGCCCGCACTTGCGCAAACTACGCCACGGCTTAATTCTTCCGCCGTTAGCTGGCTGATCATATTATAAGCGCCGCGTAGTTTATAGGAACGTACGATTTGCAGGTCTTCGCGTTTTAAATAAAGTTCGCAGCCGTACGTTTTTGATAATCCGGCATGGTATTCAAGCGGGGTATGTTTTACAATAGGAGCTAAACGCTGTGCGGCAGCTTTGAAATTTAAATCGACGTTAGTCATGTTTGATGAAATTTAACCGCGGCCTGGGTAGGCAACAGTAATTATACGTTATTCCATTTAGGAAATGTAATTAAGTAAAGCAAAGGTAAGACTTAGAAGAGGCCGGTGGATGGGCGCCCAAAATATTATCCAGGCGCATTGTTCCTGGTATCGAAATGCATAGTCCAATTAGTTTCGCACCTAAGGAGCGAAATGATTTTTTCTATTGGATCTACAAATGTTTTGCACCTACGGAGCATCGAAACCCTTCTGGTGCCTTATAACCCACCTCTAAATAATATTCAGCATTTTCTGCGTGGCCTTAATAGCACAAACAGTTTGATCTGAATCCAATCCCCTCGTTATAAATTTTTTCTTATCGGTTTCCCAGGTAATGATGGTTTCACATAAGGCATCGGAGCTGCTGCCTGGGGCTATCCGAACAGCATAATCTATTAGCTTTGGCAGGCTTCTTTTTTTCTTGTTGTAAACCATGGTCAGTGCATTCATAAATGCATCAAACTGGCCATCGCCCTGGGCATTTTCTTCAAATTTTTCGCCGTCTATCTTTACGGAAATGGTGGCCGATGGCCGCAAGCCCATCGAGTTCATCAATACGTAAGATTCCACTGTTACCTTCTCCGCATAAAGGCTGCTATCCAAAACGTCCGAAATTATGTAGGGCAGGTCTTCCTTGGTCACCGTTTCCTTTTTATCGCCCAGTTCAATAACGCGCTGGGTTACTTTTTTCAGGTCGGCATCATTCAGTTTTAAGCCCAGCTCCTGCAGGTTTTTTTCGATGTTGGCTTTGCCCGATGTTTTTCCGAGGGCATATTCCCGCTTTCTTCCAAAACGTTCAGGCAGCAGGTCGTTAAAGTATAAGTTGTTTTTATTATCGCCATCGGCGTGTATGCCGGCTGTTTGTGTAAATACATTATCGCCAACAATTGGTTTATTTGAAGGTATCCTCACGCCCGAAAATGTTTCTACCAGCTTGCTTACTTTATAAATGGAGGATTCTTTGATGCCAATTTCCACATCGGGCGCAAAATCATGTATTACAGCAACGGCACTGGCCATGGCAGCATTGCCGGCCCGCTCGCCCATGCCGTTTACGGTTAAATGCAGGCCATTTGCACCCGCCTTTACAGCCTCTAAAACATTGGCAGTACCGAGGTCATAATCATTATGGGCATGAAAATCAAAATGGGTATCAGGATACCTTGATCTCAGGTCTGTTATAAATTTAAACGTTTCCTGCGGAGTTAAAATTCCGAGCGTATCAGGCAACAATACCCTTTTTATGGGTTGGGTTACAAGGAAATCTAAAAACTGGTAAACATATTCCGGGGAATTACGCATGCCGTTGCTCCAGTCCTCCAGGTATACATTTGTTGCAATACCTTTGCTTTCCGCGAGTTCGATAACATGTTTTATTTCGGCAAAATGCTGTTCGGGTGTTTTTTTAAGCTGATGGGTTAGATGATTCATTGATCCCTTGGTCAGCAGGTTCTGAACTTTAACGCCCGAATTTACCATCCAATCAATGGAAACTCCATTATCTACAAACGACAATACTTCTATCCGGTCAACATACCCATTCACCTCTGCCCAATGTAAAATGCTGCTCACTGCCTGGAACTCGCCCTCTGATACCCGTGCCGAAGCGATCTCGATCCTGTCGACATTAAGTTCTTCCAGCAATAACTGCGTTATAGTAAGTTTTTCGGATATGGAAAAGGAAACGCCCGATGTTTGTTCGCCATCGCGCAGCGTAGTATCCATTATCTCTATTTTCCTTCGTTCCATTTAGTGGATTATCTTTGGTTTGGTTGTGGGTTGCCTCACCTAAATCCTCTCCAAAGGAGAGGACTTGGGCTTCACTCTTTTTTTGCCCTCTCCAAAGGAGAGGGTTGGGTGAGGCGTTAAATCGGCAGGTTTTCAGCAAACTCCTGTATTTCTGTTTTGATGCTTTGCAGGTAATCGATATCATCAAAGCCGTTTATCATATTGTCTTTTTTATAAGGACTGATATCAAACGTTTCTTTTTCACCGGTTGCTAAAAGCGTAATAGTTTGCTCCGGTAAATTCACTTCAATTTCTGTTTTAGGATCAGCATGTATGGCTGAGAATAACTTTTCAGAAAACTCCGGGCTAACCTGTACCGGCAATACGCCGATATTTAAACAATTGTTCCTGAAAATGTCAGCAAAAAAGCTGGATATCACACAACGGAAACCATAATCGTAAACTGCCCAGGCAGCATGTTCCCTTGATGAGCCTGAGCCAAAGTTTTTACCGCCAACCAATATTTTACCACTGTATATCGGGTTGTTCAATACAAAGTCCTTTTTAGGCGTGTTATCGGCATTATAGCGCCAATCGCGGAAAAGGTTATCGCCAAAGCCAACCCTTTCTGTTGCTTTTAAAAAGCGCGCAGGGATTAACTGGTCGGTATCCACGTTTTCTATCGGAAGCGGTACCGCAGTGCTTCTTAATATGTTAAATTTATCGTATGCCATTGTTTTTTTGATTTCACCGATTACTTTTTGATTTCACCGATTTGTATTAGTCATTTTGTCATTGGGTCATTAAGTCATTTTTTGATTTCTGACCATTCACTACTCACCACTCACTAAACAAGTTCTTCAATTAACGTTCTTGGATCTGTAACTACGCCTGTTATGGCGGCAGCTGCGGCAACCAAGGGGCTGGCCAACATGGTTCTTGCGCCGGGGCCTTGTCGTCCTTCGAAGTTCCTGTTCGAGGTACTCACTGCATATTTGCCGGCTGGTACTTTGTCGTCATTCATGGCCAAACAGGCTGAACAACCCGGCTGGCGCAATGCAAAGCCTGCTTCGGTTAAAATATCAAGTAAACCTTCTTCTTTTATCTGCGCCTCAACAATGTGCGAACCGGGGACTAACCAGGCGGTAACATTGTCGGCTTTATGTTTGCCTTTTACAAGGGAAGTAAACGCCCTGAAATCCTCAATGCGTCCATTAGTGCAACTGCCTACAAAAACAAAATCTACCGGTTTGCCTATCATGTGCTCGCCTTCTGCAAAGCCCATATAGTTTAATGATTTCCCGTAAGTGGCTGCACCGCCTTCTGCATGTGCGGCATCGGGGATATCTTTAGAAATGCCCATGCCCATACCGGGGTTTGTTCCGTAGGTGATCATCGGCTCGATGGCAGCACCATCAAACGTATATTCCTTATCAAAAACAGCATCGGCATCAGTTTTTAATGTTTTATAATAGGCCAATGCCCTGTCCCATGCTTCACCTTTGGGGGTAAATTCACGGCCTTTTACATAGTTTATTGTGGTTTCATCCGGCGCTATCATCCCGCCGCGGGCGCCCATTTCAATACTCATGTTGCAAACCGTCATACGGCCCTCCATGCTCATGCTTTCAAAAACATCACCGGCGTATTCAACAAAATAACCCGTTGCGCCAGATGTTGTAAGTTTAGAAATGATGAATAGTGCCACATCCTTAGGCGTAACGCTGGCGCCTAACTTCCCGTTGATACTGATGCGCATTTTTTTAGCTTTTGGCTGCATGATGCACTGTGTGGCCAAAACCATTTCAACTTCTGAAGTACCAATACCAAAAGCTATAGCACCAAAAGCACCATGGGTAGAAGTATGCGAATCTCCGCAAACGATAGTTGCGCCGGGTTGCGTTATGCCGTATTCAGGCCCGATAACATGCACGATACCATTTTTTTGGTGGCCCAGGCCCCAATAACTAATACCGTATTCATTTGAATTGGCCTCCAACGCGTTCAACTGGTTGGCAGAAAGCGGATCGGCAACCGGTAAATGCTGGTTAATTGTTGGCGTGTTATGATCTGCTGTAGCGAAGGTACGCTCTGGATATAACACCTTTATTCCCCTTGTCTTTAAGCCCAAAAAGGCTACCGGGCTTGTTACCTCATGGATCAAATGGCGGTCGATAAAAAGGACGTCAGGGCCGCCTTCAATTTTACGCACCACATGCGTATCCCATACCTTATCAAACAATGTTTTGCTCATTTTATTTCTGTTTATTATAGTCTTCTCTTCAAATTTTCAGGCAAATTTCTCGCCACGTACCAGCAATAAAAGATCATCATCACTAATGTTCAGTTTATTGTCGGCTAAGGTAAGAAAACGATGATATGCTTCACCCAGTTCTTCCTTATTAAGGTTAAAACCTAAACGTTCCAAATGGTATTTTAATGCGTGCCTTCCGCTGCGGGCGGTAAGTACAATGGTTGCACTTGGGAACCCTACGTCTTCGGGCTTAATGATCTCGTAATTTTCGCGGTTCTTTAAAAAACCGTCCTGGTGTATGCCCGAACTATGTGCAAATGCATTGCTGCCCACAATAGCCTTGTTTGCCTGTACCGGCATACGCATTTGTGTGGCCACCGTATTACTGATCTCATAAAAGTTACGGGCATTAATATTAGTATGCAGGCCGAGTACAGGGTGGGTTTTTAATATCATCACCACTTCTTCCAACGACGTATTCCCGGCGCGTTCGCCAATGCCATTGATGGTGCCCTCTACCTGGCGTGCGCCGTTTTGCAGGCCTGCTATAGAGTTTGCTGTTGCAAGCCCAAGGTCATTGTGGCAATGAACCGAAATGATGGCCTTATCTATATTTTGTACATTATCTTTCAGGTATTTTATTTTGTCACCGTATTGGTTAGGCAGGCAATAGCCGTTGGTATCGGGAATATTAACAACTGTCGCACCAGCAGCAATAACAGCCTCGATCATCTGCGCTAAATAAACAATATCTGCGCGGCCTGCGTCTTCGGCATAAAACTCAACGTCTTCAACAAAGCGTTTTGCATATTTTACGGCATCAACGGCACGCACAAGTATTTCTTCGCGGGTACTGTTGAATTTGTGTTTGATATGCATATCAGACGAGCCGATGCCGGTATGGATACGCGGATGTTTGGCATATTGCAGCGACTCAACCGCTACATCTATATCGCCTTTGTTGGCGCGGGTAAGGGCGCAAACGGTTGGGTTCCGTACGGCCTTTGATATTTCTACCACGCTTTGAAAATCCCCGGGGCTTGATATGGGGAAACCTGCTTCAATTATATCTACACCCAATGCCTCCAGCTCTCTTGCGATCTCAATTTTTTCGGGGGTAGTTAATTGGCAGCCCGGTACCTGCTCGCCATCGCGAAGCGTGGTATCAAAAACATAGACTCGGTTTGGATCGTGTATCATTTGTTTTAGATTTTAGATGTGAGATTTGAGGTATGAGACATTTTAAAGTCTGTTATCCTGCAACTACATCGGTTAACACTAATTATTTTCTTGGTTCTTGACTCTTGTATCTTGATTCTTAATTTTCTTTCACCGCAACAAACCTTAATCGCACATAATCAGCATACCAATCGCCGTTTTTGTTATAATGCGGCTCAACCAGGTCACTGATCTCTGCTAAAATTTGCTCTTTCTCAGTTTCATCAATGCCTTCAAAAAAAGCATCGCCAAACATGTTAAGCCATTTTGCCACACCGGCACGGCCATCCTGCAATAATGTTGGCCTGTCGAAATGATAGGCGGATGTAACCCTGAAACCTGCCTTTTCCAATTTGGATGTGTACTCGCCGAGCGAAGGGAAATACCACGGTTTCTTAACCGCCAACTGCGGGTAGCCGTGTTTTTCAAGCACCTGCTGTGTTGCCGCCAGGATCAATGCGTTATTACCTTTGCCACCCATTTCGGCAACAAAACGGCCACCGGGTTTCAGGCTATCGTAAACGCATTTTATCGCATCATCAGCTTTGTGTACCCAATGCAAAACCGCATTGGAAAATATTGCATCAAATGGTTCATCAAAATGAAAATCAGCAGCGTCAGCAACTATAAAAGTAACCCTGGGATAGCTTTCTTTTGCTTTCGCGATCATATCTGCAGAAGCATCAATACCGGTAACTTCGGCGCCATGATTTTGTATTTCCTGCGTTAAATGCCCGGTACCACATCCCAAATCAAGAATGCGTTCACCGGGTTTTACTTCCAGCAATTCCAAAACACTTTCGCCGTATTGAAATACGAAAGCATGTTTGTCATCATATAATTCAGCGTTCCATTTCATTATTAGTCATTGGTCATTATGTAATTAGTCATTGGAGCTTTCATTTGCACATCTGCACATTCGCATATCTGCACATTATAGAAATTCCAGCACCTTCGTGCCCATCGCTTTGGTCCCTAATATTTTGCTTTTATCTGTATTGCTATCAGCTATATCACCGGTACGGTAACCTTCTTTAAGTGTTTTATCGATAGCAGTGGTGATCTTTTTAGCTTCCTCTTTTAAACCGAAGCTAATCTCCAGCATTAATGCTACCGACAATATCGATGCCAGCGGATTGGCTTTATCCTGCCCGGCAATATCATGTGCCGAACCGTGGATAGGCTCAAAGAAGCCGGTACCATCACCTATGGATGCAGATGCCAGCATACCCATGGAACCTGCTATTTGTGATGCCTCGTCTGTTAAAATATCCCCAAAAAGGTTGGCGGTTAAAACCACATCAAACTTTTTAGGGTTTTTCACCAGCTGCATTGCGGCATTATCAACAAACATGTGTTCTGTTTCTACATCAGGATACCTTTTTGCAATTTCCTGAACAACCTCGCGCCAAAGGCGTGATGTTTCCAAAACATTTGCTTTATCAACAGAACACAGCCTTTTACTTCTTAGCCTTGCAGCTTCATAAGCCTTTATGGCAATGCGTTCAACCTCGTAACGGTGATAGATCATCAAATCAGATGCGCTGTCCGCAGTACGTTTTTTCTCACCAAAATAAACATCACCGGTTAGCTCGCGGAAAAACAGGATGTCTGTTCCTTTTAATATTTCCGGTTTAAGGCTCGATGCATTAAGCAACTCATCAAACAGCATAATAGGGCGCAGGTTGGCGTATAAGCCCAGGCCTTTACGTATCCCCAACAAACCCTGCTCCGGTCTTACTTTTGCCGAAGGATCGTTGTCATATTTGGCATGGCCTACAGCGCCAAATAAAATGGCATCACTGGTTTTTGCTTTTGCCAAAGTTTCATCAGGCAGCGGGCTGCCGGTTGCCTCAATAGCGACATGGCCCATTAAAGCTTCGTCATAGGTGAATGTATGGCCGTATTGTTCGGCTATTTTCTCCAAAACAGCCTTACCCCATGTGGTCACTTCGGCGCCGATGCCGTCACCAGGTATTACTAATATTTTTTTATTCATTTTTTTGATTTCACCGATTAACTTTTGATTTCACCGATTTTTAATTGGGTGATTTTACCGATTTTTTTCTGTCATTAGTCATTGTTGCACAACATCATATTTTAACATTCCAACTTTACAACATTCCAACATCAGTCATAATGTTCAACAGTTGGAAACGGGTCATAAAAATGATGTAACAACCTTTTCCATTCCTGGTATTCTTTTGATCCCCTGAAGCCCTCCGTATGGTCGGTTAGTTTTTTCCACTCAACCAAGAGAATGAATTGATTAGTATGTTCAATACATCTTTTAAGCTGGTGCGAAATATAACCGGCCATTTTTGCTATGATATCCTTAGCTATGGAAAATGCTTTTAAAAACTCATCTTCCTGCCCGGGGAGCACATTTAGTATGGCTACTTCAAGTATCATCTCTTTAATTTGTCTGAACTCGAATTTTTTGAATTATTGGAATTTCTCGAATTTTTCGCCTTAAGGCATTTAATTCTTTCATTTCTTGAATTCGCTTAGTTCGAGTTCGGACGATATTTTTTATTTAATAATCTTTTAAACTGTAAACTTTTACTACCGAAATTTATGAGCAACCCTATTTTAATATTATAAGCTTCGAGGTAGTTGATTCCCTGCGCTAAATGAACGTCTTCTAAGTTTATCAACGCCTTTAATTCAACCATCACTTCATCTTCAACAAAAAAATCTACCCGTCTGGTCCCTATTTGCTCACCTCTGTAGAAAATGGGCATTTCCATCTCTCTTGCGAAACCCAAACCAGGAAGTCCCATTTCTATTTCCAGCGCTCTTTGATAAATCACCTCCTGAAAACCATTACCCAAGGCGCCGTGAACCCGCATTGCACATCCAATTATCTTGCTTGTGCAATCGTTAAATTCTTCGGCAGTCCTTTTAGCAGTTTCCATTAATTAAATCATCACCAAACAATCAAATTCTAACAATTCAATCAATTCGCTTAATTCGAGTTCAGACAACTATGCTTCCACCACCTGGTTTTCTGGCCTTAAACTGCGTACAGTTTTGCCGGCTTGCCACATTTCGCTGTCGCGTAATTCTTTTAATTCGATATCCAGTTTTTCGCGGTAATCCGGCTTGCTGTTTGAATCGATTGATTTTTGCGATTCAACACCTGTTGCCACGCTGTTGTATAATTCTTCAAATACCGGTTTGGTGGCATCGCGGAATTTTTTCCACCAATCCAGTGCGCCGCGTTGTGCGGTGGTTGAGCAATTGGCGTACATCCAGTCCATACCGTTTTCGGCAACCAATGGCATTAACGATTGGGTTAATTCTTCAACGGTTTCATTAAATGCCTCGGATGGCGAGTGGCCTTTGCTGCGCAATACATCATACTGTGCTGCAAATACACCCTGGATACAGCCCATCAGCGTGCCGCGTTCGCCGGTAAGGTCGCTGAAAACTTCTTTACGGAAATCGGTTTCAAACAAATAACCGCTGCCCACAGCAATACCCAAAGAAATTACCCTGTCTTTTGCTTTGCCTGTAGCATCCTGGAAAATAGCGTAGCTTGAATTTAAGCCGCGGCCCTGTAAAAACATGCGGCGCAACGAAGTGCCCGAGCCTTTTGGCGCAACCAAAAACACATCCACGTCAGCAGGAGGGATAATGCCGGTTTGCTCTTTAAAAGTGATACCAAAACCGTGTGAGAAATATAACGCTTTACCTTTTGTAAGATGTTTTTTAACGGTTGGCCATAGGGCGATCTGTGCAGCATCGCTTAATAAATAGCATATTACTGTTCCCCGCTCAAGGGCTTCTTCAATTTCAAAAAGGGTTTCGCCAGGTACAAAGCCATCGTTTACAGCTTTATCCCATGTTTTTGTGCCTTTACGCTGACCAACTATTACGTTAATGCCATTGTCTTTTTGATTGAGCGCCTGGCCAGGCCCCTGAACGCCATAGCCAATTACAGCTACAACTTCATCTTTTAATACTTCCTGTGCCTTTGATAAAGGGAACTCCTCGCGGGTTACTACGTTTTCTTCAGTGCCGCCGAAAATTAATTTTGCCATCTTATTTTTTTTGATTTCACCGATGTTTTTTTGATTTCACCGATTTTGGTTTACTGTATTATGGTTTTTTGTTTACTATTTAACTATTGTTACTCGTCCGGTTTTAACCTTTCGCCTTTTACCTTTCAGCTTTCGCCTCTTTTCACCTACTTCTTGGTTATAATCACTATCCCCGTTGCCCAGCCCATTTTTGTTAGTATGATATCGTCCCTGCTATCCAGGTCGGCTATCAGCTGTGTTGCTTTTTCGGCGTGGCCTGTCGGCCAGTTTTGCTGGGGCAGCATATCATCAATAATATAAATGCCGCCTTTTTCAATCATATCCAGCACTTCATCAAGCAATAAATATTTGCCCGGCCAGGTATCAGCAAAAATAAAGCTGAATTTTTTGCCTTCGTTTTGCTTTATCCACTCGCCGCCATCGGTACATATCAGCCTTAACCTTTTATCAACGCCTAAATTTTCCTTTGCGATGTTTAAAAATGTTTCATCATTATCAATAGATATCAATGTCGACTTTTCATCCATCCCATCCAATATCCAGGTGGTTGATAAACCAGTACCCGTGCCCAACTCCAAAAACTTACCGCCCGGTTTTGTTGCCGCCAATGTTTTAAGCAACGAACACGTTAAAACTTCCGAAGGCATGGTAAAACCATTAGCTTCGGTAGCTTCCTTTATAGCGTTGTAGGCTAACGGGTATTTTTGTTTTATTTCCTCTATCATTTGTTAGTTCATAGTTGATAGCTCATGGTTCATGGCAGATTGTTTCTCATCAAAACCTTTCGCCTTTAATCTTTCAGCTTTCACCTCCTTCTACTACATCGTAAACACTTTCGCTCCCTGGTTCAAATATTCATTTTCAATTACTTCTTCTCCCGGTTCCAGTCTTTCAAACTCACGTATCTTTGAGTTAAAACCCTCGCTGTCTTTAATAATTGCCACACGTGCGCTGCGTACGAACTCTATCAGGCCATAAGGCTGTAAAATGCTGATGAGATTGTCGGTTTCTTCACGGTGACCGGTGGTTTCAAAAACCGTATAATCCTTCCGGAGCACAACAACACGGGCGCCGTTTTCGCGCAATAAACGTTCAACGCTTACCTTTTCGGCAATTACATCTGTCGATACTTTGTATAACGCCAGTTCCTGCCATATCACATCTTCGTTGGTATGGTAATACACCTTCAGTACCTCCACCTGCTTTTCAATCTGTCGGCAAAGTTTGCGTACCACGTCTTCCGATTCGGTGATCACAATATTAAACCTGTGGATACTCTCAATCTCCGACGGAGAAGTATTCAGGCTATCGATATTGATCTTCCTGCGGGTAAATATTATCGCTATCCGGTTTAGTAAACCGATCTGGTTTTCCGTGTAAACCGTGATATTATATTCTTGTCTTTCCTGGTTTTCCATTTTTACTTTCTTTAAATCTTTCGCCTCAAACTGCCTGTTTCTCCTCACCCTGCCCTTTACAAAGGAGAGGGTTCTTTAAAAAAGTGCGAAGCTTAAGTCCTCTCCTTTGGAGAGGATTTAGGTGAGGCCCCGGCCATTATTTCAACCTTATCTCCGCAACACTGCATCCCTGCGGTACCATCGGGAACACGTTATTTTCCTTGGTTACCATTACTTCTAACAGGAATGACCCTTTGTTTTCCATCATTTCCTTTAACGCGCCCGGCAGGTCAGCCCTGTCCGACACGCATTTGCCGGGAATCCGGTAAGCTGCGGCCAGCGCAACAAAATCAGGACTTTCAATATCCACGAAAGAATAGCGGCGTGCGTTAAACAGCTCCTGCCACTGGCGTACCATGCCCAGGAAACGGTTATTCAGTATGATGATCTTTACATCGATGCCTGTTTGCATTATGGTGCCCAGTTCCTGGCAGGTCATCTGGAAACCGCCATCGCCGATGATGGCGATAACATCACGCTCCTGCGCGCCAAATTTTGCGCCTATGGCAGCTGGAAGGGCAAAGCCCATGGTACCTAAACCGCCGCTCGTAATATTGCTGCGTGTTTTATTTAGGATTGCATAACGACAGGCCACCATCTGGTGCTGGCCAACATCGGTTACAATTACGGCATCGCCTTTGGTAAGCTCATTTAATTGCTTGATCACTTCGCCCATCGTCAATTCGTCTGAGGTTGGGTTTAACTCGGTATGTATTACCGCGTCATATTCCTTTTGGGCGAAATCGTCAAATTTATCATGCCATGCGGTATGATCTTTTTTATCAACCAATGCGGTAAGCAACGGCAATGTTTCTTTACAATCGCCCCAAACGGGTACTGTTGATTTTACGTTTTTATCGATCTCGGCAGGGTCAATATCCAGGTGGATAACCTTTGCCTGTTTAGCATATTTATCAAGGCGGCCGGTTACGCGGTCATCAAAGCGCATACCTATCGCGATAAGCACATCACATTCGTTAGTAAGCACATTCGGACCGTAGTTGCCGTGCATACCCAGCATACCTACGTTTAGTGGGTGGTCTGTAGGGATAGCGCCGGCGCCTAAAATTGTCCATGCTGCGGGGATGCCGCTTTTCTCAACAAAAGCTTTAAATTCCTGTTCGGCACTGCCTAAAATTACGCCTTGTCCCCAAATGATGAACGGCTTTTTAGCCGAATTGATCAATTCAGCAGCTTCCTTAATATACTGCGGGCGAACGATAGGTTTTGGCCTGTAGCTGCGGATATGATCACATTTGATGTAACCTTCGTAGCTGAATTTTTGTATCTGTGCGTTTTTAGTGATATCTATCAATACCGGGCCCGGCCTGCCGCTTTTGGCAATGTAAAATGCTTTGGCAATAACTTCGGGAATTTCGGTAGCATCGGTTACCTGGTAGTTCCATTTGGTTACCGGGGTGGTGATGTTGATCACATCCGTCTCCTGGAAAGCATCGGTACCTAATAAATGGGCGAAAACCTGCCCTGTGATACATACCAATGGCGTGCTGTCTATCTGTGCATCGGCCAGGCCTGTTACCAAATTGGTAGCGCCGGGGCCGCTGGTAGCAAAAACAACGCCCACCTTGCCCGATGTACGTGCATAACCCTGCCCCGCGTGTATCCCGCCCTGCTCGTGGCGGACAAGGATATGGTTCAATCTATCATTATAATCAAACAAAGCATCGTAAATGGGCATAATTGCACCACCCGGATACCCAAAAATGGTATCCACACCTTCAGCGATCAATGCATCCAACAATGCCTCCGACCCTGATACTTCTGTTTTCTGTGATTTCACCGATTTCTCTGCGATTTCACCGATTTCTTGTGTGATCGTTTGTGTTTCCACGTTTTTATTTTTTTAGGTGATTTCACTGATTTATTTGTGATTTCACCGATTTCCATTCTGTTATTTTCCTGGAGGCTACGTAAACTTTTCACCTTTCGTCCTTTACCTTTCACCTCACCGTTAAAATTCATCCGTAACACAACCTTCAGCAGCTGTGCTAACCGTTTTGGCGTATTTGTATAAAAGGCCGCTTTTGGCTTTTAACGCCGGCTGTACCCAACTGACTCGTCTTGCAGCGATCTCTGCATCCGAAACTTTTAGTGTCATGGTATTTGCTGTGGCATCTATCTCTATCGTGTCATCGTCTTTTACTAAGCCTATCAAACCACCGTCGTAAGCTTCGGGGGTGATGTGGCCAACCACAAACCCGTGGGTGCCGCCGCTGAAACGGCCATCGGTAATTAATGCCACCGAAGCGCCCAGGCCTGCGCCGAAAATTGCGCCTGTAGGTTTCAGCATCTCGGGCATGCCCGGTGCGCCTTTGGGGCCAATGTTGCGGATCACCACCACATCGCCTGCTTTAACGCGACCGCTTTGTATGCCATCTATCAACTCGAACTCGCCATCAAAAACCCGGGCAGGGCCTTCAAAACGCTCGCCCTCTTTGCCGCTTATTTTGGCAACGCTGCCACCCTCGGCTAAATTGCCATATAGTATTTGCAGGTGGCCTGTAGCTTTTATAGGTTTTTCAACCGGGAAAATAACTTTCTGTGTTTCAAAGTTAATTTCCGGTACCTCTTCCAAATTTTCGGCAATGGTTTTGCCGGTAACAGTTAAGCAGCTACCATCAATCCAGCCTAATTTTAGCAAGTATTTCATTACCGCAGGTACACCGCCAACTTTATGCAGGTCTTCCATCATGTATTTGCCGCTTGGCTTCATATCGGCCAGTACGGGTATGCGGTTGCTAACGGCCTGGAAATCGTCCTGCGTTAATTTTACATTTACGCTTTTGGCCATCGCTATTAAATGCAGCACAGCATTGGTCGACCCGCCTAATACCATTATGGTTACTATCGCATTTTCAAATGCCGCGCGGGTCATAATGTCCGATGGCTTTATATCGCGTTCCAATAATATTTTTATAGCCTTGCCGGCCGCCAGGCATTCCGCTTTCTTTTCTTCGCTCAACGCAGGGTTTGATGACGAATAAGGCAAACTCATGCCCAAAGCCTCAATAGCCGATGCCATAGTATTGGCTGTATATATACCGCCGCAAGCGCCCGCACTTGGACAAGCATTTTTTACTACGCCCAAAAAATCTTCGGGGGTTATATTACCGGCTATCCGTTGGCCCAGGGCCTCAAATGCTGATACAATGTTCAAATCTTCGCCTTTATAGTGGCCGGGTTTTATGGTACCGCCATATACCATTATTGATGGCCTGTTAAGCCTGCCCATGGCCATAACTGAACCGGGCATATTTTTATCACAGCCAGGCAACGTGATCAGCCCATCATAATATTGTGCGCCAACAACCGCCTCTATAGAATCGGCAATAACATCACGGCTAACCAGCGAATAACGCATGCCATCGGTACCCATGCTCATGCCATCGCTAACGCCAATGGTATGGAATATCAGGCCCACCAAATCCTCTTCCCAAATACCTTGTTTTACCAGTTTGGCCAAATCGTTAAGGTGCATGTTGCAGGTATTGCCATCGTAACCCATGCTGGCCACGCCAACCTGCGCTTTTTGCATATCTTCATCAGTTAAACCAATACCGTAAAGCATGGCCTGGGCGCCCGGTTGCGTGGGGTCCTGCGTAAATGTTTTACTGTATTTGTTTAATTCTACCGCTTCAATTGTACCGTTTGATGAACTCATGTTATATAGGCTGTAACAGCTTTTTTTGTATTTAAATTTGATGGGCAAGCGCGACTTACCCGGTTTTATAATTTGATATTTGTAAGGTAGAAATAGGAAAAACGAATAACAAGGATTAAAATAAATTTATTCAATTAGTATTTAATTTGGTAAAACATTATAAAAACCATATTAAAAGTGGTCAACAAAGCCCATAAAGATACAATATTTTCAACAAAATAGACCAAAGTTTAAAACGGTATTCGGTATATTTTTTATGCATGCATAGTAATTGCGCGGTTTTCGGCGTAAAATGGGGAAATTGATGTGCGGATGTGTAGATTTTTGATGTGCAGATTGTGGGAATTTGATGGGTGTAATTAAAGGTCAGGACCGCTATGTTCTTTTACAAAAAAAACAAACATTTAAACTACTTGGGTGTTTTTCAGTCTTACAACCAAAACATCATAAAAACTAACATCAAAAGTTATGAAAAAAGTATTATTTATTTTGGCGATTGCCATTGCATCAGCCAATGTATCGTTTGCACAACCAGGTAGAGGAAGGATCAGTTTCGATGTGATAATTGGAAACAGGCCGCCGGCACCTAATGAAATTGCCTTAATGCAGGCAGAAGAAGCAAGGTACCCAAACATCACCAACGCGATGCACGAAATTGAGCATGCCATGGATCACTTGAATAACGCCCCCGGTATTTTTGGAGGGCACAAAGCCCAGGCAGCCGCCGATTTGAAAAAAGCATGGATATCTTTGAGAAAGGCATTATATTTCCAACTTTACGAGGATACGGGCCGATAACAAATCGGATATTTTTAAATTTTTTATAGATAATGCCTGCCATTTGGCGGGCATTTTTTGTTCCATTGATAGTCGTTCAGCGGCATACGAGAACGCGACCTATTTTGGCCTGCACGGCATTTTAGTGAGCGAAAAGAATAATTTGATAGGTGTAGTTACAGATGGGCCAGCGGAGTTTTTTTCAAAAAAAGAAACATTTAAGCTACGCGGGTGTTTTCCAGTGATACCACCAAAACATCATTAAAACCAAACAACAGAAAGTTATGAAAAAAGTATTGTTTATTTTGGCGATTGCCATAGCATCAGCCAATGTATCATTCGCACAGCAAGTTGGGGGAAGGATCAGTTTCGATGTGATCATCGGAAACAGACAGCCCGCACCTAATGAAATTACCCTGATGAGGGCCGAAGAAGCGAGGTATCCGAACATGACCAACGCGATGCATGAAGTGGAAGCTGCTATGAATCATTTAAATAGCGCCCCGGGTATTTTTGGCGGCCACAAAGCCCAGGCAGCCGCCGATTTGAAAAAAGCATGGATATCTTTAAGAAAGGCGTTATATTTCGCACTATACCAGGATACGGGCCGATAACAAAACGAGTTTTTTATAGAATGCCTGCCGGTTGGCGGGCATTTTTTGTTGTTGTATCAGGTTGCGCATTGGAATGACACCGCTTTTGGTGTTGTGGGATTTGCGTGAGGACGCTTAATAAATAATTGGTATATTTAGGCAGGATTCTACTTCCGCCGAGACCAGCCAATGACAGAAACGCTCACATCAAAATTCCGAAATTCGCTTTGGACTGCCCCGTTGTTTTTTGGCATTTTAGTGGCGATACTAATCGGCGTTTGTGTCCATCTGACAGGAGAGGAATACAGTCGCACAAATGCACAGGTGGGGATGGTCACGCTGGTGTTTTTGATCATATATATTTGTTTTAATACTTATCGCGCCGTTAAACGTTTTATTAAAGTTACCGTAAACCCTGACGCGTTGATGTTACATTACCTGCTCATCGATGACCGAAAAACCATTAATTATGCAGACATCGTCCATGTAAGTTTGGTGTGCAGCAGCCTTGATTATGCTGAGAACACCAGGCGTTTATCGCTCGTTGATACTACAAAGCTAAAAATTGAATTGAACACCGGAAAAAAACTGTATTTGGTTGAAGAGTACTACGAAAACTTTGATGAACTGAAG
>JABDCF010000018.1 GCA_013288235.1 Bacteroidota bacterium
GGTGGATGGTTTGCGAGTTATCGCCCCTTAAAAATACGTAGCCAACCCAAAGCTCAACCCTCTCGTCGGCCCTATGGCTGCGCCGATGGTGTTGCCGGTGATGTCCCTTGCGGTTTGGATGCGGTAGTTAAGCCTGAGCACGGTTTGCGGCGTAGGCCTGAAACTGATGGCCGGCATAATGCTTTTTACATCGTTGTATTCGCGCTGGCCGGTGGCGGCAAAGTTTTGGGCATTCCAATCCACATATTCGCCGCGCACGGCAATGTTTATGGTGGCGTTGTCCCAATCAAGCACCTTGCCGTGGTATATGGGCTGCACAATATCAATAAAGCCGCCGTATTGCCTGTTGGCATATTGCGGGGTATAATCGGGCGGGGTTTGTACAAATATCCATGCCCACTCGGTAGTTATAGCGGTATGCAGTTTGGGCAGGGTGGTGTTAAAATCAACATCAAATACATTTACGCTGCGTTTATTGTCAACCTGTGCGCCTTCCACACGCCAGGTATTATACGCGCCGCCCATCCACGACAGGCCCAGCTGGCCTATCTTATCATTACCAAACGACAGCTTGCCGGTATACAGCGGTTCGCCGCTGGCGCTGGTAGAAAGCCTTGTTAAGCTGCCGTTTGCCGCCGGTAAAAAAGTTTTGCCCTGCGGGTTATCGATGATGGCATCGTTAAAGCCGCCTGTTACATAAAACTCGTAGCCGTACATCCAGTGGTTGTTGTACTGCTTGCCGTAAAGGCCAAAGCCGGTATTGCTCCAGGTATCGGGCAGCATTTGCGTCATGGCTATGGGGCGGTCGGTAAACTCCCATTTGGGGCCGTCGTGGTTTTGGTTAAACGAGCCTATGGGGTTCAGTATCAAGCCGCCGCGCAGGTTTATTAGTGGGTTAAACTCAATATCCAGTGCAGCGTATTCTATACCGAATTCGGGGCCTGCGGTAGCATCTCCCGGGTCGCCGGTTGGGTCGTTTTCGTATTCTATTTCGGATAGAAATTTAATATGCTTTGATATGGTTGAAGCCACAAACAAGCTAAACCGCCTGAACTGGAACTGGTTACCCACAGAAATACCCGAGGTTGAGGTGTACTGGTAATCAGATTCGATATACCCGCCAATAGATACCGGTATAAGAAAAACTTAGTAAACACCGGCGCAGGTGTATAAACTCTGCACATAAAATGACATCCGCCATAGAAAATAACTTTAATGCAATACAAAAAAAAACCAGCCATGCGCTTGTTGAGCAAAAGGTTATTCTTTCTGAACAAGAGATGATAGATGGTTTTTTGGATAAACTAACAGAAACAAAAAAAGACCATATTAAACTTATTAAAGAATATCGTAATTTAATAGATACGACTGTTGACTATTTGAGCGAATCGAGAAATGTTAATGAACTTATCTCCCTGAGTGTTGCTATAGAAAGCTTAATAGATATAACAAAGCGATTAATTAATATTTTTGATGATACCAGGTTTAATGACTTTTATTTGAACGAAGTAAAAGAGTATGGAATGTTAATGAACGATATCCTGGAAATATTGGTTGATGTGCAGGGCAGGGTATCAAACGATAAAAAGTTAATGGACTTGTTAGATAGTATTTAATGCAAATATTCTGTAGTACAGAGTTTGCCAAATCTCTAAACCTCCTCACCAAACAAAAATTCTCAACTACTTACGGAACGGTAAAAGCCGAAATTTCCGCCTTTTTCAAACAATATGATACGTTTGATAAGGTTTTAAATAAAAGCTACATGCTTCGTGAAAATAAGTTTATCAGGATCAATAAAGTGAGGCTTGAAAATCCTCTGCAAAATTCTGGCAAGTTTGGCGGTTATCGGCTGATAATTTTATGCGATAAACGAAATGATGATGTTGGGTTGATATATGTATATCCAAAAACGGGGCCTCATGGGAAAGATAGTACAACGACAGAGTTTTTGATTAAAATAGTTAAGAAATATTCGGAAGATAAAAAAGCAGGCAAACTAATTAAATATGAGTTATAGCGCGCACCATCCGTGTGCGAGTTGGAGGCCTCAACCAAAAGCGCGATAACAAAAAAACCGCAGTGATGGCCAGTATGATGATGCCGGGTTTTATATGGCTGGCAGCCTTAACGGGCTGGATGAGGATAAATGCCAGGCATTACAACACCGCATGGTACTGCTTTTCCCCGATGTTGGCGCTTACAGCAATTGGCGCAAACGTGCCCGCACCCTAAACCTTAAAATACCAACCGCAACCTTTACCGTACATGATGAAATGGAACGCACAGCAACCGATGAAGAACGCGCAAACGGGGCGGATATGGGGGATAGGTGGGTTGGGGAGTGGATAAAACATAAATTTAAACGGTAACTATATATTGCGTATCAAACGCAATTGATTAATAGTACTGACAAAACAGTGTCACCAAAATTGTCTTTGATATTCACGATCTTTGATATATTCTTTCGTTTCTTAACGAAAATACCGTATAATTACGTCTAAGAAAAAGTATTTCCCCCATTTTTATATATCAATAAAGTACTGATATTGCATAAGTAGTTTAGCTGTAACAATCAACCTTAATTCTGCGTCATATTAATAAACATAGTAGAATGTCAACATTTATATGTCGATCCTCGTAAAAAATAAATAGGGTGTTTTCACCCCTTGTTTTGAGGTTTTATTGTTTGTATAATTGCAAGCAATGCCAATTACTCGTAAAATGTTTCATACGCAGGAATACAGGTTGCCGTATCTGGCAACTCCTTTAATATGTAACAGAGATGACGCTTGGATCGGAAAAGGGTATTATTTTTGGTACGAGGAAATGGATGCTATTGCATGGGGGCAAGAAAGCAAAAAAAGATATCATAAATACGTAATTTATACAGCTGATATAGATTTTGAAGACGTACTGGATACCGTTTTTAACGAAGAACATTATTTATTCTGGTACAAAATAATTGATAGGATAGCCGACGATGCATATAAAAAAACAGGTAGAAAACCAACAATAGCAGAAGTAAACGAAATTATCAAAATACGGAATAGTTGGAAGGCTGTTAAGGGAATAATGTTTCAAGATCTGCCAAACAATCCGACTCTAAATAAGGTTATAATCTTATTATATAGGAAGCGGATACAGTTGGTGGCCTTTGATTTAAATATAATACATAACTTTGCCTTCCATTTTGAGGCTGAATGCTAATTGATTAGGAGGAATAAAAATGCTTGATTTACAAAAATTAGAAAACGAAATAAACGATATCATTGCAAGTGAAACGACAGAAAGCTATAATGAGCTTTTTAGGCGGATGGATTTTCTTGATTTCGTAGAGAAGGTGAAAGCAAGTGGTGGTTACACCGATCAATTTATCTGTATGGAAAAAATTGGTATCAACAGGTCTAACTATATAGATGGCGCCGACGACTTCTCTGGTCAAAACCTTAACCTGGCTGCGTAATGTCGGTTAAAAATCAACCTCGATTAAATTTTACTGGTGTAGATATACATTCAGTGCACGTAACTATTTTAAATCGATATGTTGATGCTGAAATAAGACACACAATAATCCCTAAAATTTCTTTGGACAAAGACAGGCCAGATTATTTTAAGATTATAATGGAAGTAAATTTGGAATCTGATAATTTTTTCAAAATAGACGTTTCTTTATCAGGAAACTTTATTTTAAACATGGAGGCCGAAGACGAACATAAGAAAATTTTTATGCACACAAATGCACCCGCAATATTATTCCCTTATGTGAGGTCTTTTATATCCACACTTACGGCTAATTTGGGATCGCCAACAGGAACCATAATAATCCCTCCACAAGTATTTAAAGGCGATATAGAAATTATAAACGGAGATAAACTAAATATTGATGATTCCACGGCGATAGCGAAAGAGTGATTTTATTACTTAACCGCCTCAACTTGCCGAGAATGGCGTCGGGCAACCACGCAAAGACTTCTCATCACTTTTCCTTGTCCGCTCGTCTAAAACTAAACCACACTCCAAACCGGACGGACACAACATTATACCAACACCCACTCACCCGCCCGTTGCGAGGTACGAAGCAATCTCAACTATACAGGGCGAATTGCAAGGTGTACAACCTGCATATCCGCTCTGCCTCTATAGAGATTGCTTCGTCGTACCTCCTCGCAACGAGCGGGAGAGTAGTAGCCAAATCATCCAAACATTATAAAGTTTCTCTTTCCCTCTCCCCCTGTCCAAAATTAAACGACACCCCAAACCGGACGGACATGACATTATCCCAAATACCACCCACCCGCTCGTTGCGAGGTACGAAGCAATCTCCGAACTATACAGGGCGAATAGAAAGGTGTACAGCCTGCATAGCCGCTCTGCCTGTGTAGAGATTGCTTCGTCGTACCTCCTCGCAACGAGCGGGAGAGTAGTAGCCAAATCATCCAAACATTATAAAGTTTCTCTTTCCCTGTCCGCCCGTCCAAACCAATACCCCACCCCCCAAACCGGACGGACAACCCATCATCCCAAATAGATTTTTGCCTGCTGTTACAATGTGTTGCTTTAATACGTATCTATGTATTAATTACTTACGCCAAAAAAATGAAAGCAACCTGTTCGTTATTGTTTACGTGTAAAACGCTTGTTTTATATTCCTTTGTGCTGCTGATGGGGCATTGCAAGGATACTTATGATAATACCAAACCATACGCCGACCTGCAGGTGCCGGCCTTTACCGAAACCGGGGCAAATACATTCGGCTGCCTGGTTAACGGCCAGGCATGGGCAAATTTCGGCGGCGAATACCAAAGCCAACTGGGGATAGGCGGTATAGTGTACAATAAGGTTAAAGCCGGCGTAACCGGTGATTCTGCCATTGTAGTGATTTATATGTCGGCAAGGCTTACTGTGTCAAGCAACGGCACAACAACAAAGGACGAGACGATGACACTGAATATCCCGGATGAGGGCGGTAATTTAAATGGTGTTCATCTGCTCAACCAGTTTGATGGCCTTTTTACCTATTACAGTATAACTAAAGGCACCACTTACACCAGCCTGAAGCGCAACCCGTTTACCGTAAATATTTTAAAAGATTCTATTGCTGATATACAGGGCAATCTCGGAAGCACTATTGTTTCGGGCAAATTTAACGGCATGTTGTATAACCATACTCAAACCGATTCATTAAGAATAGTGGGCGGCGTTTTTGACGTTATTTATTAAGGGTTGCTGTCCGCCTGTTTTTTTACTGTTCGCCCCGGGAAGCGGACGGACAACCCAAGGCCCGCTCGTTTCGGAGGGTAAGGGTTCATCGCCCAAAACCACCTTTCCATCGGTAATATTTCCCCACCCGTCTATTTGGTTTTTATTGCAGAAGGTATATCTTTACCTTTAAATGTGTCACATTTACACAATGGCGTAATGCCGCGTTAAACCAATATAAACCCGTAGCGGTAATTTTATAATGTTGAGGATTTTAATATTGAACACCCAATATCGAATGTTGAATAATGAAGTAAAAACCTTCGGAGTTGGACATTCGAAATTCATTATTCGATATTTAATTCCTTCATTTTTTCTTAACTTATTAATATAAACCCGTAGGCGCTTGCCTGCAAAACCTGTAATTATGAAAAAAAACCTGTACTTACCTGCGTTACTATGTTTTTCGGCTTTGTTTATGGTGCTGCTGCTGGGCAGTATGGCTGCCGGGCCGGGCAATGGGCTGGCTAAATGGTGGGCTATGCCTGCCGATAGTTCGGGCATCGTCATGGTAAAAAACCCCAATGGGCCTACGCTGGGCTATTCATCCGCCTCGGGCGTAAAAATACTAACTGTCGACGGCCTCGCCTTTAAAGACCTTAACAAAAACGGCAAGCTGGATAAATACGAAGACTGGCGCCTGCCGGTTGATGTGCGGGCAAAAGACCTGGCTTCGAAACTATCTATTGCGCAAATAGCCGGGCTGATGCTGTACAGTGCGCACCAGGCTATACCGGCCATGTCGGGCGGGCCATTTGGGGCAGGCACTTATAACGGCAAAAAGTTCAGCGAGGGCGGCGTCGACCCATCGTGGGTGAGCGACCAGCAGAAGGATTTTTTAATAAAAGATAATTTAAGGCACGTGCTGGTTACCACCGTGCAAACGCCGGAAGTTGCCGCCAAATGGAACAACAATGTGCAGGCTTTGGTGGAGGGCGTTGGCTTCGGCATCCCGGCCAACAACAGTTCCGACCCGAGGCATAGCGCCAATACCGGTTTTGAATATACCGCCGGCGCGGGCGGCAAAATATCGCAATGGCCCGATCAGCTTGGCCTTGCCGCAACGTTTGACCCTGCCGTGGTGCGGCAATTCGGCTCCATAGCCGCGCAGGAATACAGGGCGTTGGGCATAGCTACTGCGCTATCGCCGCAAATTGACCTTGGTTCCGAGCCACGCTGGGCGCGCATCAACGGCACCTTTGGCGAAGACCCTCAGCTTGATGCCGATATGGCACGTGCGTATGTAGATGGTTTCCAAACCTCCACAGGCAGCGCCGAAATTGCTGATGGCTGGGGCTACAATAGTGTAAACGCCATGATGAAACACTGGCCGGGCGGCGGTCCCGAAGAAGCCGGCAGGGATGCGCACTATGCTTATGGCAAGTTTGCGGTGTATCCCGGCAATAACTTTGATGAGCACCTAATTTCGTTTGTTGACGGTGCGCTGAAGCTTAACGGCAAAACCAAAATGGTATCGGCAGTGATGCCTTATTATACAATATCGTACGACAGGGATAAAAACGGCAATGCAGGCAATAGCTACAGCAAATACCTCATCACCGACCTGCTGCGCAATAAATACGGCTACGACGGCGTGGTTTGTACCGATTGGGGCGTTACCGCCGATGAAGGCAAAACGCCGGATATTTTCGCCGGGAAATCGTGGGGGATGGAGACGGCTACCGTTGCCCAGCGCCACTACAAAATACTGATGGCTGGTGTTGATCAGTTTGGCGGTAATAACGATGCAGGCCCTGTAATTGAGGCCTACAACATGGGCGTAAAAGAGCATGGCGAGGCCTTTATGCGTGCCAGGTTCGAGCAGTCGGCAGTTAGGTTGCTGAAGAATATTTTCAGGGTAGGATTATTTGAGAACCCTTATTTGGATGTACAAAACTCGAAAGCTACCGTTGGCAAACCCGAATTTATGACAGCGGGGTACAACGCGCAGCTGAAATCAATCGTGCTGCTTAAAAACCACGATAACGTATTGCCGCTGCAAAAAGGGAAGACCATTTATATGCCCAAGAAATTCTACCCATCGGTAAAAGGCTTTTTCGGGCCGCCATCAAAGGAACGATATGAAGATGCGGTGAATGCGGCTTTGATACAGAAATATTTTAACGTAACGGATGATCCGGCGAAAGCCGATTACGCCATAGTATTTGTAAGCAGCCCCAGCGGCGGCGCAGGTTACGATGCTGACGATGTAAAAGGCGGCGGCAACGGATATGTGCCCATTACGCTGCAATACGGCGCTTATACAGCTAATGATGCCAGAGCGCAAAGCATAGCGGCCGGTGATCCTGTTGAACCAGGCATCAACAACCGTACTTATAAAGGCAAAACCATAACAGCGGCCAATCTGCAAGACTTAAAAACCATTGAGGATACCAAGAAAGCCATGAACGGCAAGCCGGTTATTGTAGCCATTACTTTAGCAAAACCAACCATACCGGCCGAGTTTGAAGGGGATGCTAATGCCATTGTAGCCAGCTTTGGCGTACAAAACCAAGCCGTATTAGATATTTTAACCGGCGCAACTGAGCCATCAGGCTTGCTGCCATTCCAGATGCCTGCCAATATGCAAACGGTTGAATTGCAGGATGAGGATATCCCGCATGATATGCAATGCTACACCGATGCGGACGGACATACCTATGATTTTGGTTTCGGCATGAACTGGAAGGGTGTGATTCAGGACGCCCGCACTGCTAAATATGTTAACCGCGTAGCGCAGCCGGTAATTAACGTGAAAGGCAAAACGGTTACGCTTAGCAGCCCAACGCCCGGCACAAAAATTTACTATACTACGGATGGCAGCACGCCAACGTTTGTTGCAGCCAACGAATATTCGAAGCCATTCACTTTGCAAAAAGGCGCTACTATAAAAGCCATAGCCAAGGTTTATGGTGTTGATAACAGCAGTATGGTAATGCTCACACAAAAATAAACACCCCCGCTTTTAAACTGTGAAGGGGCGCCCGTTGAAAGGCGCCCCTTTCTTTTTAGGTAATAATTGTGTACGCTTTTGATGCACTGCTCTACCAAAACTGAAAAGTTATCTATCAAAGCCTGATTTTAACCGATGAATGGTTATTTTATTAAATATCAACGCATTATAAAGGTTTGCCGACTGTAAATAGGGGTTGGTCTATTACTATAGGCTGGTGGTCTATTTGATTTTTTTGGTGTTTATAGTTATTGTTCCTTTGTTGTGTGAAATGAGAACATTAACAAATAATTAAAAACATTAAAGTAAAAAAGATCATGAAAAATACCATCAAACTTACCGCACTGGCTTTATTAATAAGCACTGGTTTATTTGCAGCAACAAGCGCAAAAGCAAACGTTAAAGCCCCTGCATCCACAGACGTTATTACCGTATCAGCAAAGGGTGTTATTGTTAAAGTTGATAACAGCGCCGCAAAATCTATCGTAATGATTTACGACAAAGACGGAAACGTAATCCGCAAAGACATCCTGACAAGCACTAAAGGCCTGGAAAAAGCTTACGTCCTTAACCAGCTTGATTATGGTGATTACACCATGGAAGTAACTTCGAACAAACAGGTAGTTAAAAAAGCTATCCACGTTTACGACGAAGACCAAACCAAAACATTTATAGTAAGCGAATAATAAAAGGCTATTAGCCGGAGTAAAGAAGGCACCGTTCCAGGTTTGGGGCGGTGCTTTTTTTTTTTAGACATGAGATATGAGATTTGCAATAGGGAGGTTACCAAGGACGGCATGACGTTAAACATTTCTCACGTCTCAAATCTCATATCTCACATCTAAGTCGACAGGCAGCCAAAACACACCGATAAAAGCCGTTTTACAGTCGATCAAATGCGTAAATAGTTAATAATTAATGCATTGTATTGTTTTGGCGATTGTAATTTGGGGTTTATCTATTCTTATACGGGGTTGGTCTATTTCGTTTTTTTAGGGGATAAAGTTGTTGTTCCTTTGATCTGTCAAACGAAAATAACAACAGTTTATAAAAACATTAAAAATTTAAGATCATGAAAAATTCAATTAAAATCACAGCATTATTAGTATTGGCAAGCACAGGCCTTTTTGCAGCAACTACTGTTAAAACTACAGGCACAGTTGTTCCATCAACAAAGGAAGTGATCACATTTTCTTCGTTACCATCACACAAAGGCATTGAAGTTAAGGTTGAAGGCAGCGAAGCTTCAAAAGCAATCGTAATGATTTATGACCAGGACAAAAATGTAATTTACAAAGATGCCCTGCCAGCCTTCAAAAAAATGGAAAAAGGCTACATCCTTACCCAGCTTGAAAACGGCGATTATATCATCGAAGTAACAGCAAACAAACAAGTGGCTACAAAAGAAGTACACGTTTATGATGAAGACCGCACAAGGGTATTTATTGTTAAGCAATAATAAAAATAATAAGGTTAGGTAATCGTTTAATAAAAGCACCGTTCCTGGCATAGGACGGTGCTTTTTCATTGAAAACCAGCGTTATAACAGCTAAAAAATCGAGGCGATTTCGTAAACAACAAAAACAATAATAAATTTTATGCGTTATTTTTTAATCGAAGAGATAATTTATTAAACAATAATTTAAAACTTAGAAATCATGAAACATTCAATTAAATTATCAGTACTATTCTTACTGTTTAGTACGGGGATTTTTGCTGCTGTTCCTTCAAAACCTATCAAGCACGTTGCTCCATCAATAAAAGGTATGGTTAGCTTTTCTTCAACGCCCTCAAAAAGAGGTGTAGCAATTAGAGTTAACGAAAACGCAGCCGACAAAGCAGTTGTAATGATCTATAACTGGGACAATGATGTGGTGTGGAAGGATGTGCTGAAAAAGAACAAAGGCATGGGCAAGGCCTATAATTTGAGCCAGCTTGATAATGGCAACTACACTGTTGAAGTTACCTTAAACAAACAAATGGTAAGGAAAACAGCACATGTTTACTACAGGGGCGATACCAAATTTGTTCAGCTTAGAGGATAAACGTTCCTGTTAGTTTTCAAAATTTTTAATTTTCAAAAAAGCATCGCCTGGGAGCAGGCGATGCTTTTGTTTATAAGCCTGGGTACAGTGTTGAAAATGAAATATTTTGATAGGCATGTTACATTTACTAACGCGTTATCGTAACACAAATAATAAACCGGGGAGCCAAAATGATGAAGATGAAATATTTACCGATACTGTTTTTTGTTTTGGCAACGGCCCTTGTGTCATGTAAAAAGGTGCAGCAAGCACCTCTTTCGGGCAAATGGCAGCAAACGAAATTAGTTATCCACCTTAATAATGCCAATGTTGTTTTGTGGGATACTACTTATCTTACTCCCTTTACAAGTTTAGATTACATGCAATTCAATGGTAATGGAACTTGCCTAACGGGTAGTGATTTTTACCTCATTGACGCACCCAGTGGGGTTGGTTACTCGAAAACAGTACAGGAAATTACCCCCACTACCGACAATTTTAATTATGCTACTGATGGCGCCGTGTATGTACTAACACCAAACCCTAACCCACCAAATTACGCTGGTATTACAACAGCCGACACTATTTCCATACATGGCAATACCTTGTTATTGCACTCCGTTGGTTATGGCTTTGATCACACGGTTCATTCAGTATTTGATGGCTATTATACCAAGCAATAGGTTTAATGCAGAGTGGCGAATAACGGGTATCGACTTTAATTCTCGTAACAAAAACCTGTCCGCCTATCCAGCTAATGTCCGCACCTAAACCGGCCGGACACTTCTCTCAAAATTCCTACTTCCAGCCACCGCCAAGCGCCCTGTAAAGGTTCACAATGGCTTGCAGTTGTTGCAGGCGGTCGTTAACACCGCTCAGGCGGGCAGCTAATAAGTTTTGTTCGCTGATGAGTACATCGTTATAATTTGTTGCCGAGCTATAGCGCAGCAGCTGTTGGGTGTAATCCACTGATTTTACCAAAGCGTCAATTTCCTTGCTTCTGGAGCTGTCTTTTTCAATGGCAGTTTGGTAGGCGTACAGTGCGTTTGATACTTCCTGCCCTGCATTAAGCAAACTTTGCTGAAAGTTGTACAGCGCCTCTAATTGCTGCGCCTGTGCAGTCTTTAAACGTGCTTTGTTGACGCCCTGGTTAAAAATAGGCTGGGTTAAGCCGGCGGCAAGGTTGTAAAATATGGAGTTAACAAAAAAGTCCTTAAGCTGTAAGTTAGAAAACCCTCCTGATGCAGTGATGGTAAACTGCGGGTAAAAATAAGTATGTGCCAGGTTGGTATTTTCAAACGCAGCCCTGAAAACGTATTCGGCCTGCTGTACATCGGGGCGGTTTTTTAACAGCTCATCAGGGATGCCGGTTTGCAGGTTAGTTATTGGTTGCTGGTCGTCAAGTTTAGTATGGTTCAACGGGCCGGGCGGGCGGCCAACCAGAATATCAATAGCATTTTCAGTTTCGCGGATGCTCCTTTTCAGATCGGGGATGGATACCTCTGCCTCGTATTGGTTGGCCTCGCTTTGTACCACCGCGGCGCCATTAACCACGTTGCCTTCTTTCAAAGCCTTCATGGTTTCTACATCCTTTATACGGTATTGCAGGGCCTGGTTGGTTATATCAAGCTGCTTATCAAGGGCAAGCAGATTGTAGTAGTTATTGGCAATATCGGCTATCAACTGGGTTTGTACGGCACGTTTAGCTGCGTCGCTTTGCAATAGGTTTGCATAGGCCGCTTTTTTAGCACTGCTTAACTGCCCCCAAACATCAGCTTCCCATGAGGATGATAAACCAAACTGGTACGAATTAAAAGTAGTATTGACAATGGTGCCCGGCGGATAATTTAAACTTGCCAATGATTGCTCAGACCTGCCCACCGAAAGGTTGCCGCTTAACGACGGTAAAAATGCAGCTTTGCTTTGCCCGAGAGCAGCCTGTGCTTCAGCTATTTTTTGAATAGCAACCTTTAAGTTCAGGTTTTGGTATAAACCTTCGCGGATAAGCGCCTTTAAAACGGTATCGGCAAACAAACTTTCCCAGGGCATACTTGCAATGGTGGCGGTGTCTGTACCCGTTTGGCCTCGGTAAAGGTAGCTGGTATTAAAATCAGGCTTTTGGTAAGGCTTTGTTACTTTGCAGGATAGCGCAGCGCAAAGCAGTACCGGTACCAAAAACGTATATTTTATATAAGGCTTGTTCATTGTTGTTGTCATTAAATTACCCTTCGGCTATTGCTGCATCATCATCTTCATCCTCATCAACGCGTTTACTCCGTACTTTTTCCTGCAAGGTTTGGAAAATCATAAACAGCACCGGTATGGCAAAAAGGCCGAATATGGTACCTATAAACATCCCGCCAACGGCGCCCGTACCAATTGAACGGTTACCCAGCGCGCCTGCCCCTGTGGCAAACATCAGTGGCATTATACCAAATATAAATGCGAATGACGTCATTAATATAGGCCGTAAGCGGGCTTCGGCACCATCGATGGCGGCTTGTACTATGCCCATGCCTGCACGCCTGCGGTCAAGCGCAAACTCCACGATAAGGATGGCATTTTTTGATAAAAGCCCGATGAGCATGATAAGCGAGATCTGTACGTAGATGTTGCTGTCGATACCGAAGATCTTGGCAAACAAATAAGTGCCCGTTAACCCGATAGGTAGGGATAGTAATACTGCAAAGGGCAAAATATAGCTTTCATATTGCGCACTTAACAAAAAGTAAACAAACACCAGGCAAAGGATAAATATATATAAAGATTGCGTGCCCGATGATATTTCTTCGCGGGTCAATCCGGAAAAATCATAACCATAGCCCGGTGGGAGTTTTTCTATCGCCACAGCTTTTATCGCTTTAATGGCATCGCCGGTGCTGTAGCCAGGATTTGGCTGCCCGTTGACCGATACGGCTGTAAATAAGTTAAACCTTTCGATAGACTCAGGGCCGAATACTTTGGTAAGCGTAATAAACTCGGTGATGGGCGCCATGGTGCCATTATCGCTCCTGACAAAAATTTTGCTGAGGCCGGTTTCGTTTGAGCGATAGGCATAATCAGCCTGTACCATCACACGGAACTGCTTGCCAAACTGATTAAAGTTGGATGCATACAAGCCGCCGTAATAACCTTGCAGCGTATTGATGACGGAGTTTACAGAGATACCCGCTTCCTTACATTTGGCCACATTTACATCAACCTGGTATTGGGGGAAGTTGGGGTTAAATGAGGTATTTGTATTCTGAATTTCGGGGCGCTTGTTTAGGGCGGCCAAAAAGTCGTTGGTTACTTTGTAGATCTCGGCCATGGTGTGCCCGCCTTTATCCTGTAGCTGAAACTCAAAGCCGTTGCCTTCACCGAAACCTTGTATGGTTGGCGGCGAGAAAAAGAATACATTGGCTTCATGCACATCGCCGGTTTTTGCGTAAAGCTGGCTTATCACACTTTGTATATTTTCATTTTTACGTTGCTCCCAGGTTTTCAATTTGATGATCACCATACCATAGGCGCTGCCGCTTCCTGCCAAAAAGTTAAAACCTACTATTTGTAAGGTGTTTTGCACCGATGGGATTGTATGTGCTATGCTATCAAGTTTTTTGGTAATGGCTGCCGTGCGGTCCATACCCGAAGCAGGCGGTAAGCTCACGCTGGTAAAAATAGTGCCCTGGTCTTCGCTGGGTACAAAGCTTGACGGCGTTGTTTTTATCAGGATGCCCAATGAGGTTATAAATACAAGAACGGCAATTATAACTATCCATTTCTTTTTCGCCAGGAAACCTACCGAACGCTCGTACCGGTTTTTAACATGATCGAAAACCAGGTCGAACCGTTTGTAAAAGAAGTTGAAGAAACGCTTCTTTTTTTGCTCTTCGGAATGCGGCTTTAAAAATATAGCGCACAAAGCCGGGCTAAGCGTTAAAGCGTTTACCGCCGAAAGCAGGATAGCCACTGCCAGTGTGATACCAAACTGCTTGTAAAATACACCGGTAGATCCCGATATAAATGTAACTGGTAAAAACACAGCCGACATTACCAGGGTAATGGAGATGATGGCGCCGGAGATCTCGCTCATGGCATCAACCGAAGCTTTACGAGCTGATTTATAGCCTTTATCCAGCTTGGCATGTACTGCCTCGACGACCACAATGGCATCATCCACCACAATACCGATGGCCAAAACCATAGCAAACAGCGTGAGCAGGTTTATGGTAAAACCAAACAGGTTTAAAAAGAAGAACGTACCAACAATAGCCACAGGTACAGCTATAGCCGGGATAAGCGTTGACCGGAAATCTTGCAGGAAGATAAATACAACGATAAAAACCAGTATAAAAGCCTCGATAAGGGTGCTGATCACCTTTTCGATAGATGCATTCAGGTATTCGTTAGCATCAACAAGATAAGTGATCTTTACCCCTTTCGGGAATGACTCCGAAGCAGTTTCGAGGATGTTTTTTGTTTCGTTGATAACGTTTCGGGCGTTGGAGCCTGAAGCCTGCGTAATACCAACACCTATGGAAGGCAGTCCATTGGTTTTCAGGTCGACAGAATAATCCAATGCGCCAAGTTCAAGCCTTGCCACATCGCTTAAATGAAGCAGCTGCCCGTTGCCGGCTGATTTTAGTATGATATTGCCAAATTCGGCAGTAGTTTTTAACCGCCCGGTATATCGTATCACATATTGAAAAGACTGGCCGCTATTCTCACCAAAACTACCGGGCGCAGCTTCAATATTTTGCTCGTTCAGTGCATTGGTAATATCATCAGGAACAAGGCCGTAACGCGACATTTGATCGGGCTTTAACCATATCCGCATCGAATAGTCCTTGGAGGTGAATATCTGCGTATTGCCCACACCGTTAACGCGCTGTATGGCAGGCACCAGGTTTATCCGGGCATAATTTTGCAGGAAGGTGGCGTCATAATCCTTGTTCTCGCTGTATAATGCGAAGATCAACAGGTTGCTATTTTGGCTTTTAGCAACTGTTACACCAGCCTGGGTAACTACCTGCGGTAAAAGGCTGGTTGCCCTTGCCACGCGGTTTTGCACGTTTACAGCAGCAAGATCGGGGTTGGTTCCTACTTTAAAGAAAATGGTAATAGATGCCGAGCCATCATTACCTGCTGATGAGGTCATGTAAGTCATGTTCTCCACACCGTTTATCTGTTCCTCAAGGGGGATAATAACGCTTTTGAGCACCACATCGGCATTTGCACCATTGTAATTGGCAGATACAAATACGGTAGGCGGTGCAATATCCGGATATTGTGAAATAGGAAGGTTGACCAACCCTATCACCCCCAAAATAACCAGTAGCACCGAAATAACAGTGGATAATACGGGCCGCTCTATGAATCTTTTTAGCATATCTCATTATAAAGTCTTAAGCCTAAAGTCCTTAGTCCTAAGTCAGATTATTTAATTTTTATTTGATATAAGAGTTTTTGACTTAAGACTACAGCCTTAAGACTTTCGACTTTATTCAAGTCCTTTATAAACTGATGCAGCGCTAACTTCAACAGGTTTTATCTCGGTATCGTCTTTTAAGTTATTTGCACCTTCGGCAATAATGCGGTCGCCGCTTTTCAGGCCACCGGTTACCACATAAAATTGACCGGGGGTATTATCCATCACGGTTATGGCCACATTCTTAATTTTATTTTTACCATCAATAACATAAGCAAAACGCTTATCCTGCAACTCATAAGTAACATTTTGCGGTACTATGATAGCACCTTTTACCACATTAGGGATACGTACCGAAGCACTGCTCCCGCTGCGTAAAAGCCCTTTTGGGTTTACAAATGCCGCCCTGAAATTTGCTGAACCTGTGGTAGTATTTATAAGGCCATTTACGGTCTCAACTTTGCCTGTATGTTCGTAAGGCGTACCATCCGACAATAGCAGCGTAACTTTTGGGATGTTATTTAATTTGGAACGAAATGAAGTATTGCTGCTATCACGACTAAAATCAAGCAGTTGCTTTTCGTTCATTGCGAAATAGGCGTAAACCGTTGCCGTATTGTAAACCGTTGTAAGCGGGTCGGCAGTTGTGCTGGTTACCAGGCTGCCCAACTTATAGGGCAGTGAGCCGATAACACCATCAACAGGGCTAATTATGGTTGTATAACCTAAATTAACCTTTGCATTTTCCAAAGCTGCTTTAGCCTGCGCCAATGCAGCTTGCTTTGATTGCAGTGTGTATTGGTCTGCTTCCAATTCATAGTGGCTGATGATATCTTTTTCAACCAATGGCTTTACTTTGTTAACCTGCAAAGCTGCCATATTTACGTCAGCTTCGGCGGTTTTAATACCTGCCTCTGCGGTGCGTACATCCTGTTGGTACTGGGGGGCATTTATTTTGAAAAGCAACTGACCTTTTTTAACAATGGATCCCTCATCCACATATATTTTTTCGACAAAACCATCAACTTTGGGCCTAATCTCGATATTTTGAAGGCCCTGGATGCTGGCAGGATAATCAGTATTTAAGGTGACTGCCCTTGGCTGTAAGGTAATTACTTTATACGATGGCGTTGCCTGGGTATTGGCATTGTTTTGGTTGCCCTTATCTCCGCAGGACGAAAGCAATAGCAGCAGAGGTAGTGCTACTACAGCTGATTTTTGTGCCTGGTTTAACCTTAGCAGCCTTAGATAATTTTTGTATAATGATTTATGGGTGTTCATTAAATTGTGATGTGTGTTAATAGCCTTTAAAAGCGTGCAAAGATAACAGCATTATTTTAGTGGCATCCTGTAATAAACATTAATACCGGGGAACAGGAAGATTTTGCAATCAGTCAATAGTGTGGTGAGGCGAATTTTATTATTCATGTTATAAAAATTGTTTTTATCGACCGGACACGCAAACAATTTCAACCTGTAGGGGATTATTTTAAACGCTTTGCTTTGTCTGTTAAATGGCTATAATTTCATAAAAGCAACATTCCAACATTACAACCTTACAACATTCCTATACCCATTTGCTCAAAAACTGGCTGAACGCTTCTTTGTATTGATCACCAACGGTTATATTGACTTTACCAATTTGCAAAGCGTTACGTGTTATTGAATTTATTTTATCGAGCGATACGATGAACGAGCGATGTACGCGCATAAATTTTTTTGAAGGCAATTTTTCTTCGAGCGATTTTAGGCTGGTGAGAGAAAGGATGGGCTTTTCGGCACTTTTCAACCATACCTTAACATAATCTTTTAACCCTTCGATGTATAGGATATCATTTAATGCAATACGCACCAGTTGATATTCAACTTTTAAAAACAGGTATTCATCTTCTATACGCTCCTCGGCAATAGCCGGACCAGCTGTAACGGAGGCAGGAGCATTTGATTTTTCGAGCAGTTCACCATAGGCCAGCGCTTTGTTGGCGGCGTGCAAAAACTCTTCGTAATTAAAAGGTTTAAGCAGGTAGTCGAGGGCGTCAACCCGGTAACCCTCAAGTGCAAATTGGTTATAGGCAGTTGTGAAAATGATGCGTGGCTTATTGCTTTTGCTATTATCTAATACGCGTGCCAGTTCAATGCCATTAAGATCAGGCATCTGTATGTCCAAAAAAAGAACATCCACCTTTTGGGCATGAATAGCCCTCAAAGCTTCAACAGCATTTGAAAAACGGCCAACAAGCTTTAAAAATGGCGTCTGTTCAATAAAAGCGGATACCAGGCCAAGCGCCAGTGGTTCGTCGTCAACAGCTATAACGTTTAATATCATGACAGGTCGAGTGTTAAGTGAACTGAATAAATATTTTCGGCAGTATTTTCATTTATGGTTAAAATATGCTTACCGGGATATAAAAGGTCGAGCCTGCGCCGGGTATTGTTAAGCCCGATGCCACTTGCTTCCTCTAAGTTATTACTTTGTTCCTTAATAATGGTATTAACCACCTCTAATTCTATCGTATTATTATTTTGTTTTACTGCTATATTAATGTTGCTTGGCTGGGTAGCGCTCACGCCGTGCTTAAATGCATTTTCAATAAAAGGTAAAAATATCATAGGGGCTATTGCCTGGTCCTTAAGCGATGCAGGTGATGAAAAATCAATTTTTACCACATCCGTTAACCGTAATTGCATCAGGCTGATATAATCTTTTATAAAGGCGATTTCCTGGCTCAGTCGGGTAGTGCTGTTTTGTGTATCATATAAAACATAGCGCATCATACGAGATAGTTGATGAATTGCTTTGCGCGATGTATCGGCATTTACCAGGGTAAGTGCATAAATATTATTAAGGGTATTGAAAAAGAAATGCGGGTTGATCTGCGCTTTAAGAAATGATAATTCAGAGCTGATTTTATCCTGTTCCATTTCCTGGTGGATCAACCGGTCTTTTTGCCATTTTTCCATAACGGCAATACTTGTACTAATGCCAAGCACCAGTGCACAGGTACCGATCATCGGGGCGATCATGCCCATTTCCCATTCGCTGTGTGGGTGATGATGACGGTGTGGCGGGCCGTCTTTATGAAAAGCAGCATCCATCAATTCAGGCAGCTTAAGCCATTGATCAACATAGCCATTAAGAAAAACCATTATGGCCGCTACTCCCACTACAATCAGTAAATAAACTACTGTTTTATTCTTTAATAAAAATTGGGGGACTAAAACTTCAGAATTTAGATAAAACGCTACTACCAGCAGGCAAAAGATAATGTTTTGTTTTATCCAAAGTTGGTAAGGCAGTGTAATATTCCAGCTTAATGGCTGGAAGAAAAATAACAGCATCCCAAACACCGCCCAGGCCAGTACATGGACGAGTACCGTCACCACCTTGCTTTTTGATTTTGTGAAGATCATTTCATTGTTTTTAGTTGATTAAGTTGATTGGGTTGAATAAGTGAGCAGTTGATTGTGTAAATAAAACCAGTTATAACATATAAACCTAATCAACATAATCCAACTTAATCAACCATTCACTAACTCATATAATAGCAATATTACAAATGTATTAAGCACCAGGCCAATCAAAATCTACCGGCAGGGCTAATTTACCGATGGAAAGGCAGTTTTTATCTTTCAAAAGCACATTTTATCATGCGAGGTTGAAATGAGGGCTTTTATAGGGTAAAAGGAGGGATTAATCTACTTTATTATTGCCTTCGTCTATTCCATTTTTTACCCACAAAGGTTTAGTATTGATTTGCACATCTAATCAAAAAAAGATATGAAATTTATATACTCTTTTATACTTATCGTCCTTTTTATAAGCGTTAAAAGTTATGCACAAACCGGCAGGGATGTGCATGGCACAGTAATAGATTCAACAAAGGTAACTTTACCCGGTTCAACCGTAGTTATATATATGGGGAAGGACAGCCTTAGTACAACTACTGATGCCAAAGGCGCTTTCTTTTTCCCGGCCATTAAGGTTACGCAGTTTAGTTTGTTTATTACATCGATCGGTTATGATCCTGTGCGGAAACGTATTACCATGGATAATACCAATAACCCCGTTTTTTTGAGGCCGATAATTTTGAAAACATCGCGCACAATGTTAAATGAGGTTACTATACACGATGTATTACCTATAAAAATAAAGGAAGACACGGTTGAGTTTAACGCAGCCGCCTATCCGGTAAGGGATGGTGCGCCTGTCGAGGATATGATAAAGAAAGTGCCAGGCGCGGATGTTGATGCGCAGGGCAATGTAACTTTCCAGGGGAAAAGCGTAACTAAAGTACGTGTGAACGGGAAAGATTTTTTTGGTGGTGACTTAAAAACAGCCACCCAGAATTTGCCTGCCGATGCGGTTCAAAACATGCAGTTTGTGAATGACTACGGGGATCAGGCAAACCTTACCGGCATAAAAACCGGCGAACCCGATGTTGTATTAAATATCAATATAAAACCCAGCAGGAACCATGGTTATTTTGGCCAAGCCAGCGCAGGCGGCGGCCAGGACGCCATACCACAAATTGACGGCAATAAAGACCAGGCCAGGTATCTTGCACAATTCAATTTATTCAACTTTGATGGCAACCAGCAGATTGCGGTATTAAGCAACCTTAATAATACCAATACCAACCTGTTTAACTTTGGCGGACCCGGCGGTGGGGGCGGGGGCGGTAGAGGCGGAGGCGGCCCTCCGGGAAGTAATGCTATTCAAAATGGTATCACAACAGCCAGGTCTATTGGTTTTAATTACAGGGACTCGTGGGGAAAAAAGATAACTGTGTATGGCAGCTATAGTTTTTCTGACAATACTGTTAATACCATCAGTTCAACCATACAAAACAATATATCGTTAACTAACCCAAGTACAAGCACGCAAACAAGCAACGAAACTGATAGAAAAGTCAATCACCGGTTTACCTTTAATATGGAGTATAAGCCGGACACTATAAATTATTTAAAAATTAGCCCTTCATTTTCTTATGCAGGTGTACATACAATTCAAACCGGCACCAATGGGCTTGCTAGTGACAGTGCAGCTATATCCGATTATAACTTTACGTCAGCACTCCATTCCGAGGCGCCTAATTATGGCATAAACGTGTTGTATAATCACCGGTTTAATGGCCATGGCCGTAACTTCAGCGTAAACGTTGGTGTAGGATCAGCAGTAAGCGATCAATATCAAAACCCTGTTTACGCTTATACCGCAGGCATCCCTAATGCACCGTTAGACCAGTTTATTACTACTAATAGCCGGACGGACACTTTAGGCGCTTATTTTTCGTATATCGAGCCAATTGCCAAACATTCGTACATCGAGCTTAACTATAATTACAAACACTCCTACACAACAGCTGATAAAGAAACAGATACGCTGGCTGATAATAACGCGATAAACGAATATCCGCTTTTAAGCAATAATTATAATTTCACGTTTATAACTAACCGTATCGGTTTAAATTACCGCTTTGTACAAAAGAAATATAATTACGTTTTGGGGGTTACCGCACAGCCATCGTTATTAGAAGGGGTTTCGGCAATAAGTGCGCCGACAAATGTAAATTCATTTAATTTTTCGCCAAACGCCCACTTTATTTATAATTTTTCCCGTACGCAAACGCTAAGTGCCAATTATAGCGGCAGCAGCCTAATGCCTACCTATACGGAACTACAGCCTGTTACCGACTTTTCAAGCGCAACGTACCCGGTTACCGGTAACCCCGATTTAAAACCACAGTACAACAATACCTTTTCGCTGCGGTATAATAAGTTTAATTTCGAATCTGGAAATGTATTCTTCAGCAATTTCTCCTTTATTCAGGCCGATAATTATATTGCTGCAAATACCATTACCTACCCGCATAAGTATGCGCCTGACATCAGGTTTGACGGCACCATACGCACCGAATATTTGAATGCTTCGGGCTATTCATCTGCATCGGCTTTTTATGTATTTGCAAAACCATGGGAAAAACGGAAATATAATTTATTCTTCATAGGTAATCTTTCCTATAGCAACAACATATCGTACATTACCAATGTGGATTCAGTTAGCTACGCCGCTGATAGAGAAAAAAACATTGCAAAAACACTTGTTGCATCGCAAGGTGTACGTTTCAGGGTTGATATAGCAGATATTATAGATGCCGAAGCTAATACCACTTATAGTGTTAATGCTTCAAAAAATTCTATAAACCAACCGGGGATACAGGATAATTTCAGAACATGGGTATTGGGTGTAAACGGAAAGAACTACATTTGGAAAGATTGGACCTACAGCTATGATTATACAAAGACGCTTTACTATGGGTATAAAGGCGCAACAAACCCTAATGTATTTAACACTTACGTGGAGCGCAGATTTTTAAAGGGAAATATGGCAACTCTGCGTTTCTCGGTACTTGATGTGTTTAATCAAAATACAGGTTTTACCAGTACGCAAAACGGAAGTTACATAACGCAAACAAACGCAAACAGGCTGGGCCGTTATTACCTGTTAAGTTTTACTTACCGTTTCCAGAAAATGTCGGGTAAAAGGCCGGATGGCCCTGGTATGGGCAGGGGTTTTGGCCCTGGCCCCGGTGGCCCTCCTCCGGGTGGCGGTCCGGGTGGTCCAGGCGGCCCTTCGGCAGATTAGTTGATGTTCTGATCACTTAATCAAGTCATTAAAGCAACCTTTAGGCAAATAATGTTGTATTTATTAATATAAACTTAAGAAAAATAAATATGAAAAAAATTGCATTATTAGTTGCGGCACTGATGGTAAGTACTGCGCTATTCGCTCAAACGAAATGGACAGTTGACAAAGCCCATTCAAAAATAGGGTTTTCCGTGAGGCATATGATGTTATCAGGTGTTGACGGTAACTTCAGGAAATTTGAGGCGCACTTATTTTCTTCGAAAGAGGATTTCACAGATGCCGTTTTTGAAATAAATATCGATGTGGCTTCAATTAATACAGATAATGAAAGTCGGGATAAAGATTTAAAAAGTGATCATTTTTTTGATGTGGCCAAATATCCTGAGATAAAATTTAAAAGCACTTCCATCAGCAAAAGTGAAGGTAAGAATTATAAGCTTACAGGAAATTTAACCATGCACGGCGTAACAAAAACCGTAACTTTTGATCTTACTTTAAACGGTACCGGGCAAGGTATGACGAACCATAAACCCGTTGCAGGGTTTAAAGTTACGGGTACACTCAGCAGGACTGATTTTGGTGTAGGCAATGTAACCAAGGCAATGGTTGGCGATGAAATAACCATTAGGGCCAACGGTGAATTTGGACAAGAATAAAGAACTTTAGGCCCCTTGTGGCCGTGGGAAAGGATCAATAATAATAGATTGATCCGGATTTAGTTGATTGTTATTGATTTTGTATCATAGCAGAGCGTTCCGGGGTGAGATACGGAGCGCTTTTTTATTTTACCTATTTTTTATTAAATTAATAAGCGCGGTAAGGCCGCCGGCATGCTTTTGTTTTTTATTCAAAATGTCATTAATGTTAAGCCAATGACATCAATATTAGGGGAATGTAAGTTGGGTGTAACAAGTTTGAAACAATGAGCATAAACACAAAAGCGACATAACAATTGTCAATTAATGGAGTTTCCATACTGCTTGTGTTTAAGTAAATTGGTGATAACATTATGAAAATATAACCCGGGCATTAAATAATTTGATAAAACAAAAGTCATAATGGTCTAATAGCTGATAGGTAATTTAGCCTCATCCTCAATTTTAACTGCGGATACAATTGAAAATACGTAAATGTTTGTTCGTTATAATAGCAGTTTTAAGTTTCTTAAAATCTTTTTCACAGCAGGCTCCGCCGATAATCACAAATAGCCAGGCAATCGCTAACAGATCGGATGCGATGCTTGTTGATTCCTCAAAACAAAAAGATATTATCGACGTAATTCAAAAGATATTGGAGAACACAACATCCCCCGAAAAACGAAAAATATCAAAAAAGGCCAATTTCTCAGTTATCCCATATGCCGGTTATACCCTATCAACAGGTTTTACAGCGGATATAAGCGGTAATGTAGGTTTTTATACAAGCCCTAGCCATCGGGAGAATCTATCTATATTTGCCGTAGATGTTGGGTACGATTCTAAAAGTCAGAAAACCTTCCTTAGCAGGTCTGAAATTTGGGCAAGTAGCAATAGTTATAAAATAGTGACGGACCTGCGTTGGCAAAGATACCCTACCGACACTTATGGCTTAGGTACTTTTACAACGTTGGCCAATGACGATGATATCGACTTTAATTATATAAGGTTATATGAAACGGTGTTAAAAAAAATAGGCAGCGACTACTATGCGGGGATAGGTTATAACCTGGATTATCATTATAATATTACGGCTACCGGTAACCCAGGAAACAGCGTCTCGGACTTTGAAAAATATGGACAAAGTTCCGGCTCAAGATCATCCGGAATTAATTTTGACTTTTTGTTCGATAACCGTAAAAATCCGCTAAACCCACTTTTCGGAACTTTCGCCAATATTGTTTTCCGGGAGAATCCGACATTTTTAGGTAGTAATGCCAACTGGCAATCTGTACTGGTTGATTTTAGAGAGTATATTAAATTATCGCCAACTTCAAATAATGTACTGGCTTTATGGAGCATTGCAGCATTCACTTCGGGCGACGTTCCTTATTTGGACCTGCCAGCTACCGGCTCGGATATGTACAACAATAGTGGAAGAGGATATGCAATTGGCAGGTTCAGGGGCAGGAATGAACTTTACCTTGAAGGCGAGTATAGATTTGGCATTACAAGGAACGGATTGCTCGGCGCGGTGCTTTTTGTTAATGGACAAAGTTTTCCCGGATTGCAAAACAACACATTTGAAGGGGTAGCGCCGGCAGCGGGTACCGGTATAAGAATAAAAATAAACAAACATTCTAACTCTAATATCTGTATTGATTATGGTGTTGGAACAGGCGGATCGCACGGTTTCTTTGTAAACCTGGGCGAGGTGTTTTAATTGTTTAAATAAACGCAATCCATAGGTAAAATTTGGTCATATAGGAGGTAATATCATCATAATTTCAGAATCAACAACTTTATTTGTATACTAAATTTGAAGGCTTATTGAAAACGATCAAATATTTATGCTTGATTATTGTTGTTTTTAGCCATTTAAAAGGCGAAGCACAAAGTGATACGTTATCGATACGTAAAAATGTTATCCCCGACAAAACAGCCGGGGCAGTAATTGATTCTTCAAAACAGCGGGACGTTATCGATTTCCTGCAAAAGATTGTAAAAAAGGATGCTCCTGCTAATAGCAGGTTACATGCCAAAAAATTGGTCTTTTCGGTTGTACCTGCTGTTGGTTATTCCCTTACAACCGGGTTTGCGGCCGATATTACTGCTAACATGGCATTTTATACAAATGCAAATCATACCAACAATTTATCGGCAATTGACCTTGAAACTGTTTATGATACCAAAAATCAAAAAATATTTGCCAGCCGGTCCGAAATTTGGTACGATAATAACAATTACAAATTAATTACTGACGTGCGTTGGGAAGAGTATCCGATAGATACTTATGGGTTGGGAACGTCATCAACAACGGCCACAACTAATCCGCTGGTGTATAATTATACAAGATTGTATGGCACGTTTTTTAAAAAAATAACTGGTGATAATTATATTGGGGTTGGATACAACCTCGACCATCATTATAATATTACACAAGCAGGCAACGCTAATAATACGGTCCCTGATTTTACCAAATATGGCTTCAATCCTACTTCCACATCTTCGGGCATTGTGCTCGACTTTTTATTCGACAACCGAAAAAACCCGATAAATCCGCTTAATGGAGCTTACACTTCGATTATATACCGCGACAATTTTGCATTTTTAGGAAGCGATAGCCATTGGCAGGAACTATCGATGGACTTCCGGAAATATTTCAGATTATCTCCCAATAACAATAATATATTGGCTTTGTGGAGTATCCTGGCATTTACCAATGGCAATGTGCCTTACCTTGATCTGCCGTATACTGCGTCAGATACTTACAACAACAGCGGCCGAGGGTACCCTGAGCAAAGGTTCAGGGGAAAAAATGAACTTTATTTAGAAAGTGAATACCGTTTTGGTATAACTAATAATGGTTTGCTGGGCGGTGTGGTTTTTGCAAACGCCGAGAGTTTTTCGGAACTTCAGACCGACAGGTTCGAAAAAGTAGCGCCGGCTGCCGGCACCGGTTTACGGTTAAAGATCAACAAACATTCAAACACCAATGTTTGCCTTGATTATGCGTATGGCATTAATTCACACGGCATTTTTGTTAATTTAGGTGAGATGTTTTGATTTGGGATTTCGGATTGTTAATATTGGTTTTTACTATCTTTAAGTGCCCTTTTTTTAGTTAATGATGGTAAAATACAGCTTTATCTAATAAATTTATGTAGTACAATTGTCTACCGGCCAATAACGGTAGCACAGATAATACACGCATTCCCGGTTGATCATTTATACTTTTAATTCGTCATAAATTTCATTACAATTGCCCCTGGTTGCTATAAATAAATCCTTATGCCTAAATATTGTTTGACCCTTGACCTGAAAGACGATCCGGCTTTAATTGCTGAATACGAAAAGTATCATATTAAGATATGGCCCGAGGTCCATCAAAGCATCACAGGCGCAGGTATTACCAATATGGAGATTTACCGTTATGATACCCGCCTGTTTATGATAATGGAAACGGATGATACTTTTAGTTTTGAAAAAAAGGGCGTCGCGGATGCTGCCAACCCCAAAGTGCAGGAATGGGAAAACCTGATGTGGAAATACCAGCAACCACTTAAAAAGGCTATAAAAGGCGAAAAATGGGTTTTGATGAATAAGATTTTTCAATTATAATTGTTGAAAAGACAGGAAAAGAAAAGTGTTTCGGGATAAAACAATAACTTAGCTTTATCTTTCAATATCGATCTCGAATCCCGGCTCCTGGCTTGGTGATTTTCGAACCTAAAAAATAATGTCATGCTTAAAAAAGTATTATTTCTGCTGGTTGGTTTAGGGTTTATCCTTTCGCCTGCTTTTTCGCAACAAAAAAGGATTGGCAACGAAACAGATGCGCAAAAACAAAAGCGCATGGAATGGTGGCAGGATGGCCGTTTCGGCATGTTTATCCATTTTGGACTTTACTCCGGCGCTGCAAGGCACGAATGGGTAAAACATAACGAGCACATGACCAATGAGGAATATCAAAAATATTTCGACCAGTTTAATCCAGACCTTTTTGATCCGGTAAAATGGGCGAAAGAAGCAAAAGCGGCAGGGATGAAATACGCGGTAATGACCACCAAACACCACGAAGGTTTTTGTTTGTTCGATTCGAAATATACAGATTATAAAGCGACCAATACACACGCCAAACGTGATTTGGTGCGCGAATACGTGAATGCTTTCCGCTCACAAGGGCTGAAAGTAGGATTTTATTATTCATTGCTCGATTGGCATCACCCTGATTATACCATGGACGATGCGCACCCGCTTACACAAGTGGATACCAGTGCAGCAAACTACAAACGCTTAAATAAAGGCCGCGACATGGCTAAATATCGCCAGTACATGCGCAACCAGATAACGGAATTGCTCACTAACTATGGTAAAATTGATGTATTATGGCTGGATTGGTCGTGGGATAAAGGAGCGAAGCATGGTAAAGGGGCAGATGATTGGGGCTCGGTTGAGTTGTTAAAGCTGGTTAGAAAACTGCAACCCGGTATCATTGTAAATAACAGGCTTGGCCTTTACGATTATAAAGATGGCGGCGATTTTGAAACACCCGAACAGGTAAGCACGTCGGAACTGGCAAAATACAAAGGAAGAACCTGGGAAACATGCCAGACGTTTTCGGGATCATGGGGTTATTATCGCGACGAAAACAGCTGGAAAACACATCGCCAATTGCTTGACTTGTTAATTACTTCGGTAAGCAATGGTGGCAACCTGATACTGAATGTTGGCCCAACTGGTCGCGGTGAATTTGACTACAGGGCTACCCGTGCACTGGACAGTCTGTCGTACTGGATGCATGCCAATAATGTTTCTATTTACAATTGCACCTATGCCCCGGCAACTTTTACTGTTCCGGCAGGCGATAAGCTTACCTATAATAAAATCAACGGGCGGTTATACGTCCATCTGTTCAATTACCCGGATGATGGAAAAATAACGCTGCCGGGTTATAAAGGAAAAATAAAATACGCACAGTTTTTGAATGATCATTCGGAACTTATTTATAAGCCATCAGCTGATAATAAAAATGATTTGGTATTAACCGTGCCAACAAAAAAACCACCGTATGAAATACCTGTAGTTGAACTAACGCTCCAATAATACTTGGTGCTTATTCGTTTTAACTGAGGATTGAAATAAAATTACTAATGCCATTAAAGAAACAACAATTTTTAAGAATCCACCCGCATGATAATGTACTCGTTGCCCTGCAGGACCTTGAAGCCGGAGCCGTCATCAATTTTGAGGGCGATATATTTACATTAACCAGCAATGTTGCGGCTAAACACAAGTTCAGTTTAACTAATCTGCAAGCAGGCGACGAGATTTTGATGTACGGTGTCCTGGTAGGCAAGGCTACGCAGCCCATCCCGAAAGGCGGCCCAATCAGTACACAATCTGTTCATCATGCGTCCGGTGAATTTCATTTGGGAAAACGAAAGACGGCATGGCATAAACCGGATACAAGCAAATTTGAGGGCAGGACTTTTATGGGTTACCACCGTGCTGATGGCTCTGTGGGTACAGGCAATTATTGGATAGTGATCCCTTTGGTTTTTTGTGAGAACAGGAATATCAATGTGTTAAAAGAAGCCCTGACAGAGAAGCTGGGCTATAAGAAAGCCAAGAGCTATGAGGCGGATGTAGACCAGCTGATCAGCCTTTACCAGGCTGGCAAATCGGTTCATGAAATTATTAATACGGATATCCAGGCTTCTCCCGACAAAGCAAAATCAAACCGCTTGTTTAAAAATATCGATGGGATCAAATTCCTCACCCACGATATGGGCTGCGGCTGTACCCGATCGGACGCACGCACCCTATGCGGGCTGATAGCAGGATATATTACTAACCCCAACGTTGCCGGTGCTACCATTTTAAGCCTTGGCTGCCAGAATGCGCAGGTAAGCATCTTACAGGAGGAAATACAATTACGTGATGCCAGTTTCAGCAAACCATTGGTGATACTTGAGCAGCAAAAAACCGGGACAGAAGCCGAACTGATGCAACAGGCTTTAAAGCAAACTTTCGCTGGGCTGGTAAAAGCAAACGCAACCGAAAGGCAGCCTGCTCCCTTGTCCAAACTGTGCATCGGTTTGGAATGTGGCGGTTCCGATGGTTTTTCGGGCATTTCTGCTAACCCGGCTTTGGGTTATGTTTCAGATTTGCTGGTATCCATGGGAGGGTCGGTCATTTTATCCGAATTTCCCGAACTATGCGGCGTAGAGCAGGAGTTAAGCGACCGCTGTGTGGATGAAGAAAAGGCCAACTACTTTATGCAATTGATGACCACCTACAATGCCCGGGCGGAAGCGGATGGTTCAGGGTTTTATGCCAACCCGTCGCCGGGTAATATCAGGGATGGGCTGATCACGGATGCCATTAAATCAGCAGGGGCGGCCAAAAAAGGCGGTACTTCGCCGGTAGCTGATGTATTGGATTACCCGCAGAAAGTAACCAAAAGCGGGCTCAACCTGCTTTGTACACCCGGCAGCGATGTTGAAAGCACCACCGCAGAGGTAGGGTCAGGCGCAACAGTGGTTTTGTTTACCACTGGTTTGGGTACACCGACAGGTAACCCGGTTACGCCCGTTATAAAACTATCGACCAATACAACTACGGCTATAAAAATGCCCGATATTATCGATATCAATTGCGGCACTGTTATAGAAGGCGAGGAAACTATACAGCAGGCTGGGGAAAGGATACTGGATTATGTGATACAGGTAGCCAGCGGCGAAGTTGAACCGAAAGCCGTTCAATTGGGGCAGGATGACTGGATACCGTGGAAGAGGGGAATATCTTTGTGATTTCGGATTTTGGATTTACGATTTCGGATTTAATTATTTTTACTTTTTAGCTTTTGGCTAATACTTGCAAGGCGGCACCATTCTTATGTTTAAACTAACCAATAAATCAGCAATAATAACCGGCGGAGGAAGCGGCATAGGAAAGGCCATGGCTATCCTTTTTGCAAAACAGGGCGCCGAAGTGCATATCATCGAACTAAATAATGATGCAGCAGCAGAAACTGTTAACGAAATAACCGCATCCGGCGGCAAAGGTTTCGGCCATGCCTGCGATGTAAGTCAACAGGGGCAGGTTGTCGACATCATCAATAAAATAGGTAAAATTGATATCCTGGTAAACAACGCAGGCATTGCCCACATCGGCCGTGCCGATAATACCAGTGAAGCGGATTTTGACCGGATCTATAATGTGAACATCAAAGGGGTTTACAATTGCCTGTTCGCAGCCATCCCATTGATGAAAGCCAATAAGGGCGGCGTAATTTTAAATACAGCATCCATAGCGGCCAGCGTGGGTATTGTAGATAGGTTTGCCTATTCGACCAGCAAGGGCGCTATCCATGCCATGACTTTATCTGTTGCGCGGGATTACCTGCATGATGGTATTCGTTGCAACAGCATCAGTCCGGCGCGGGTGCATACGCCTTTTGTGGATGGCTTTATAGCCAAAAATTATGCTGGCAAGGAAGCTGAGATATTTGAAAAACTCTCCAAATCGCAGCCGATAGGTCGCATGGGGCAGCCGGAAGAAGTAGCTGCGCTGGCTTTATATCTTTGCTCGGACGAAGCAGGATTTATAACCGGCACTGATTACCCGATTGACGGCGGGTTTATTACTTTGAATAATTGAAGGAAGAATTTCGGATTTCGGAATTTTGATTTCGGATTTGGAATTAAGAGACGATAATATCATAACAACAATAAAAACATGAAGCTTATACGATTTGGTGAACCGGGAAAAGAAAAAACCGGTGTGATTGTGAACGACAAAAAATATGATACCTCAGCATTTGGCGAAGACTATGGGGAAACTTTTTTTGAGAACGATGGGTTAAATCGTTTAAGCGATTTTATTGAAGGAAATTTACTTCCCGAAATAGATGATGACGTAAGGTTAGGCTGTCCGCTTGCCCGATCTTCAAAAATTGTATGTATCGGCCTCAACTATGTTGATCACGCTAAGGAAACCAATGCAACGCCGCCAACCGAGCCAGTGATCTTTATGAAATCAACTACGGCCATCGTTGGGCCCAATGATAACATCATCATTCCGAAAAACTCCGTAAAAACCGACTGGGAAGTGGAACTGGCCGTTGTGATCGGCAAAAAAGCAAGCTATGTAGATGAAACTGACGCGATGGACTACGTTGCCGGTTATGTGCTGCATAATGACGTATCCGAACGTGAGTTCCAGATTGAACGGGGCGGTACGTGGGACAAAGGTAAAGGCTGCGATACCTTTGCGCCTATCGGGCCATTTTTCGCTACAAAAGACGAAATTGCTAATCCGCATAACCTGCGTTTATGGTTAAAAGTAAACGGCAAAATCATGCAGGACGGCACCACCGCCAATTTCATTTTTAATTTACCCACGCTGGTATCCTACACCAGCCAGTTTATGACATTATTGCCCGGCGATATAATCTCCACAGGCACCCCCGCAGGTGTGGCCCTTGGCATGAAACCGCCTGTTTACCTTAAAGCGGGGGATGTGATTGAGTTGGGAATAGATGGGTTGGGTGAAGCAAGGCAGGTGCTGAAAGCTTATGAATAGTTTTGATGTCTGCTACCTGGTCCAGTATATTATTTGACTATAACTGATCTGAACGCTGTAATGTATTTATTAATATATTCAGCTTTCGATTTGGATTTGTATTGCATAATAAACCTTGGATGTTCCAAAGCTATAATGTTTTTGAAGAAGCCTTGTTCAGTATTTAATCTGCGCAGAAACTTTTCGTTTTTGCCATTTCCAAAGCAAAAACAAGTATCGGTATCAACACCGAATGCAATTTGCTTTTTAATATTTTCGATAATATAATCGTAAACCGAGGCGGTTAATTCTTTGCTATCATAGTAATTGTAATTTACTTCTTTGCCATTTTTTGCGGTGGCTGTAAAACCTAAAGGGAAAATAGAATGGATATAAAAATGCTTGTAAAAGTTGTACACCCCGCCATAAGCATCAATAACCTCATAAACAAAAACTGATGATGGCTCATGAGTTTCCTTGCCCTCATAATTGATTCGGCATACTGATTTTAGCCGTTTCGAATCTGTAAACGGGATACCTGTTACACCAGCGCCAAACCTGCCGGGATTAATACCAAGGATTAGGTGCCGTTTGTCATCATCGTTATAAAATTTCTTATAAAACTGTTCCATTAAAATATTAACCTGCGGGTTTTCTTTAAATGGGTTCATGATGTGGATACCGGCCGGAAGGGCACCTTCAAAATCTAACTGCTTGTTAAATTGAATTACTTTATCTGCAAAAGTCATGGCGGTTTAATTGCCAGTAAAACTATTACTAACAATTCGGATATATCCAATTTTATCCAATAAAACTCTATGGCAACAATGGCTTGCCATCAAAAGTGGCTGATTTTAATGTTTTTTCGGCAGCGGTAACAGCTTGGGGGGACAGCGCTGCGTAATTAAGGGATTCGCAATATTTTTGCCCGTCGTGGATATCCCACCAAAGCATTGTGATTAATTTTTCAGCTCTTTGGCGGCTTCTTCCATCATAGTTTTGCTCTTTGTATATTAGTATGCGGGTGACACCAGCAATTGGGTGGGTGTCTTTTGTATTAGGCTTACTGGCTACCTCTGCACTCGGGCAAACAGGAACAAGGAGTACATCAGCTCCTATTTTTTTCGTTTGCTTATTATTCAATAAGGTGTCTATCACAGCAAAATCTATATTTTTATTGACTAATCCCATAATACCACGTTGCGAACCGATAGATTGGTAATTCACTCTTATTTTGTTGTTTTTGCCATATTCAGCAAAGAGTTTTGAAAACAAAGCGTACACGGAATTAGTTCCAGCCCCTAAAAGGATGTTTGAATTTGAATTTAAACCGAAAGAGTTCATTTTTGAAGTGTCGCCCCCCAATTTATTGGTATTGCCGTTGCACCCAGCAAAGTACATTAAGGTCCCGAAGCAAATGGCAACGTGCTTTAATTTTATCATAGCTGAAAATTCAAACTTAATGAAGGTTAGCACTTAAACATTTAAAATAAGAATTTAGTGTTGCTTAAAAAGGATTTTATTTAATCCACAGTGTATAAATAATTATGCATGCATAGTAATTTTTGGGCAGAAAATCATGGATTTTACTTGCATAATGAAGCCTGGAGGCGAAATTATTGAATAATAAAATTGCGCTCAAATTGATAAATCCTTATCAAATTGATAGATTTTTACCTTATTGAAAATAAAACTTACACAATAAATACTGCTTTATTACTATTTTAGAAGTAATGTTTTAGCGCTATGAAATAATTTGGCATTCATTTAGCTTTGATAATAAGATTAGCACAAACCAGGTAGTAAAACTGCGGAAATCCGTTTTTCCGTATTTAAGTAAAACTAATTTTAAGTGCTTTCGTTATTTGTTTACTTAGTATAAAAGTTATGCTTATTGAATTATTAGAGATCAGCGCATTGCTGGCAGTGTTAGTTTTACCGTTATTCTTTCCCGGGAAAAAGAAAAGCAATGAAATCAGGATACCTAAAAATTATAATGATACTTCAGAAGCCCATTATGCTATCAACGAGAATGGTTTTTTGGAAGAGATAAAACACGACAAAATATCAAGTCATGCACATAATAATTAAAGGTACATTAAAAGCCCAGGCAACGTAACCCGGGCTTTTTAGTTCTCTGTGCTTTGTTTACAAAGTACCTAAATCAGTGCATTTTCCATATAAAAAGTACCTTCCACACCTTTCTATCATTGATAACAAATAACATGTCCAGTTTTTTATAAAAAGCTGGACATATTACAAAAGCTGTCCAGTTCCCCCAACATTTCATATTTAAAGTTTAATTCATTAATCTTGAAGTGTTTTCCGTAAGGAATTGAAACCAATTACACCTGCATTTAAGCGTTTTTAAATTTTACCTCAATGAACCGTATCAAAACGATCATTTCAATTTGCCTGTTGATTAGCCTCATCACCATTGGTAATCTATATGCGCAACAAAAAACTATCCCGCAAAAAGTTGAAGATCTTTTAAAAAAGATGACCCTGGCCGAAAAGATAGGCCAACTTAACCAGTTAAACGGCGATTGGGAAGCAACCGGGCCTATTACCAAAGATGTAGGCAGTAAGCTGGACGCCATAAAACGCGGTGAGATAGGCTCGGTGCTAAATATTGTTGGTGTGCAGCATACCAGGGCTTTTCAGGATGCTGCGATGCAATCGAGGTTAAAAATACCTTTATTGTTTGGGCAGGATGTTATACATGGCTATAGCATTACCTTTCCTATTCCATTGGCCGAAGCCGCAAGCTGGGATATGCCGGCAATTGAAAAATCAGCCCGCATTGCAGCTACTGAAGCCGCTGCCGGAGGCGTACACTGGACATTTGCGCCCATGGTTGATATTGCCCGGGATCCACGCTGGGGCCGCGTAATGGAAGGGGCAGGTGAAGACCCATATTTAGGTTCACTGATAGCTACTGCCCGTGTACATGGTTTCCAGGGAAAAGGTTTGGGGAATTTAGATGCTGTAATGTCCTGCGCCAAGCACTTCGCCGCTTATGGCGCAGCAATTGGCGGGCGCGATTATAATAGTGTGGATATGAGCCTGCGTACGCTTTGGGAAATTTACCTGCCGCCATTTAAAGCCGCTGCCGATGCGGGGGCTGCTACATTTATGAATTCGTTTAACGATTTGAATGGCACACCTGCCAGCGCCAATAGCTATTTAATGCGCGATATTTTAAAAGGTAAATGGGGTTTTAAAGGCTTTGTGGTTAGTGATTGGGGATCAATAGGCGAAATGATAAACCACGGCTATGTGAAAAATAATTATGAGGCTGCTAATGCCTCAATAAATGCAGGCAGCGATATGGATATGGAAAGCCGTAGCTATATCAATAACCTCGCAAAGTTGGTTGCCGATAAAAAGGTATCGGTGAGCACTATTGACGAAGCGGTGAGGCGTATCCTTACCAAAAAATTTGAACTGGGTTTGTTTGATGACCCGTACCGTTTTAGTAATGCCGAACGTGAGAAAAGTGTGCTGAATACGCCGGAACACGTAGAAGCTGCAAGGGAAATGGCCCGTAAAAGCATCGTGCTGTTAAAAAATGAACATAACGTATTACCCTTATCAAAGGATTTGAACTCGATAGCTTTGATAGGCCCGTTGGTAACCGCTAAAAAGGAAATGAAAGGTTTTTGGTCGTTGGATGTAGGGGATGAAACCAAAATAGTTTCGTTATACGAAGGGATGCAGCAGGCCGCCGGGAAAACTAAACTGCTTGTTGCCAAAGGCTGTGATATTACTGATACCAGCCGCGCCGGGTTTGATGAAGCTTATAAAACCGCCATGCATGCAGATGTAGTAATAATGGCCATGGGCGAGAGGCCTGATATGACCGGCGAAGCAAAAAGCCGCTCGAATATTCATTTGCCTGGCGTGCAGGAAGACCTGATAAAAGCGATAATGGCTACGGGTAAGCCGGTTGTAGTATTGCTAATGTCGGGCAGGCCGATGGTATTTAACTGGACTGCCGACCATGTGCCCGCTATTTTATATACATGGTGGCTGGGCAACCAGGCCGGTAATGCCATGGCCGATGTATTGTATGGCAATTATAATCCCGGAGCCAAACTGCCCATTACCTTCCCCCGCACCGAAGGGCAGATCCCGATTTACTACAACCACTATAATACCGGCAGACCGGCACATGGTGATAACGATGTAAATTATACTTCTGCATATATCGACTTGCCGAACAGCCCTAAATATGCTTTTGGGCATGGATTAAGTTATACCACTTTTGGGTATAGTAATCTTAGGTTTAGCAAAAAGTTTTTGTCGAAAAATGAATCAATTACCGTTTCTTTCGATCTGCAAAACACGGGTAAATATGCAGGTGAAGAAGTAGCCCAGCTTTATTTGCGCCAAATGGTATCGCAGCCTGTAAGGCCAATAAAAGAGCTGAAAGGTTTTCAAAAAGTGATGCTGCAACCCGGCGAAACAAAAACCATTACGTTTACTATCGATAAACAAAAGCTGTCTTTTTATAATGATCAGCTACAATGGATAACCGAGCCAGGCGAATTTGGGCTGATGATAGGCAGTGCATCGGACGACATAAGGTTGCAGGATAGTTTTTCGTTGGTTAATACACCAGCTCATTAATGAAAAGTTTAGAATAATTTGCCGGCAATGAACCAATTGATTTGCAAAGACTACGACAAAATGAGCAGGGCCGCCGCCGACCTGGTTATTGGACAGGTGAAGCGCAAGCCCAATTCGCTGATCTGTTTTCCATCTGGCGATTCACCCTCGGGTATGTTTAAATATTTGGTATCGGATTCGCTGGAAGGTAAGGTAGATTTTAGCGAATGTTATTTTGTCGGGCTTGATGAATGGGTGGGTATGGGTAAGGATGATGAAGGCAGTTGCACACAGTTTTTATTAGCGCATTTTTTTACGCCTGCTAATATCAATCCTGCTAAAACGATGTTTTTTGACGCGAAGGCGGCAGACCTTGATGCCTCGTGCAGGGCAATGGACGATTTTATAAAATTCCATGGCCCGTTAGATATGATGATAGTTGGCATTGGCATGAACGGCCATATCGGGCTGAATGAGCCTGGTACCAACTTTGACTTGTATGCCCACCATGCCCCTTTGGATCCTGTTACCATTAGCGTTGGTCAAAAGTATTTCAAACAACAAACTGTACTTCATGAAGGTATAACCCTCGGGCTTAAATATTTGCAGGAAGCAAAAATGCCTGTGCTTATTGTATCAGGCAGTAAGAAGGCCAATATTATAGCACAAGCATTGCACGGTAAGGTAAGCAACGTGTTACCTGCATCTATTTTTCAAATGCTGTCATCAGCTGTGGTTATTTTGGATGAAAGTGCGGCTTCAGGGCTCAATAATAATTATAGCCCCCATTGACTTATTGGACAAGCGTATCGAAAACGCCGCCAACTATCCTCACTGAATCAGTTTGGTCCTTATTGTACAAAGTTCCACTAAATGTGCCCGACACAATGTGGTTGGGGTAGGTTGTAATTGAATCCTTTTTGATTGCGACGATAAAAGGGTTTCGGATCAAACTGGAATAAGTGATACCTGTAACAAAATTTGAATAACTGAAAAGATAATTGCTGCTGGTTAGTTGATGAACACCTACCATGTTGCCGCTTTTAGGTACGTTTATTAACATTATCTCCTGCCGTATATTAGTGCCTTTTTTAGATATCGTAAGTGCAGCTGTTGCATAATATACCGAATCACCATTGCTCGCATTAAGTTGAAAACTTCCGCTAACTAAGTTGGGCCTTAGTGTTCCGCCGCCGAGCTCCGAGGGAATATAGTCTTCTCCAAAATTTGCCCAGGCAGCTCCGTTAACTAAACAACCGAACGTGTTTGCGCCAGTTTCGGTAAAGGCCGGTACCTGGAGGTCTGCCGCTGCATTGGTATTGTCATATGTATCTTTACAATGGGACATTAGCAGAATGAACGAATATAAAACCAGTTTTTTGCTGGTTATTACTAATGGATATGCTGATTTCATTGTCGGGTTTGGTCAATTTGTTTAATAATACGCAATTAATCAGCCTATTGTAACAACAAAACAAAAACATTATTTTGGTAGTTGAAAAACCTTTTATCCACCTCCAGCCAAAAAACATATGAAACTGCTAATAATAGCCATTTTCCTTTGCCTCCCAGCCTTAAATGCATTTTGCCAGGAAGAAAACGTTATCAAATTTAAAAGTGAAGTTACGCTTACTTTAAGCAAAACCAAAAACGGCAGATACGACTATAAAATTACTGAGATGAAAGAATTTGATAAAACGGTTGAGGCCAACGATATGCTTTTATTTAAAGATAAGATCGATACCAACCAGATAAAGTTATTTTTTTGTACCGGCAAATTTGGCTATCAGAACGCAACCCTACTTATCGTTAAAAGCGGTTTAAAAGTTTTCCTGAATTATACCGCGAAAATTAAAAGAGATGGCCGGGATTATTTCGAAATAACATCAGTTGAACCTTTAATTCCAAATGTGAAATCGCTAGAAGAATGGCCATATAATATAAATGAAATAATTTTAGGCGATTTTTCAGTGATGAAAAATTAATTTAAAATCTAATTTCAGCAATGAGTTAGCGGTTAGGTTGGCAATATATTGTGGATTTAATAACTTTACCAACACCAACTGTAAACAGATGCCCACTAACCCAATATTAACTGATGCTGACAAAGAACACACTTACGATGCCATCGTCATCGGCTCGGGGATAAGCGGCGGATGGGCTGCTAAGGAGCTTTGCGAACTCGGTTTAAAAACCCTTGTGCTGGAGCGTGGCCGCAATGTTGAGCACGTTAAGGATTATCCTACGGCTACAATGGACCCGTGGGAGTTTAAGCATCGTGGCCAAATGACCAGGGAGTTTTTAAAAGAAAACCCCTACATAAGCCAGGCAGCTGGTTTTGGTGAAGATTGTGCGCATTTTTTTGTGAAAGACAAAGACCATCCCTACATACAGGAAAAGCCTTTTGAATGGATACGCGGGTACCAGGTTGGGGGTAAATCGCTTACCTGGGGTCGTGCCTGCCAGCGCTGGAGCGAGTTTGAATTTACCAATCCTGCCCGGCATGGTTACGGGATAGAATGGCCTATTGGTTATGCCGATGTCGCGCCCTGGTATTCACACGTGGAAAAATTTATCGGCGTTTGCGGTAACAAAGATGGCCTTGAAGCGATGCCCGATGGCGAGTTTTTACCGCCTTTTGATATGAATTGTGTGCAGTCACTCATCAGCAAAAAAATAAAAGAAAACTATCCCGACCGTCACCTTGTACATGCGCGTTGGGCACATCTTACCAAACCCAACCAAATACACCTCGACCAGGGGCGGGCTGCGTGCCAGGCACGTAATGAATGTATGCGCGGCTGCCCGTTCGGCGGTTATTTCAGCTCGGTAAGTTCAACGCTGCCCTGGGCAAAACGGACGGGTAACCTTACTGTTAGGCCGTTCTCGGTGGTGCATTCTATTATTTATGACGAACAAAAGGGCAACGCCGCAGGTGTAAGGGTTATCGATACCAATACTAAAGAAGTTACAGATTATACCGCCCGTATCATTTTTTTAAATGCATCGGCGCTGAACAGTAATTTGGTATTGCTAAATTCTAAGTCAAACCGTTTCCCCAATGGCTTGGGGAATGATAGTGGGCTGTTGGGTAAATATGTGGCTTTTCAAAATTACCGGGCATCTATAACGGCAACCATGGATGGCTTTTTGGATAAATATTATTTCGGCCGAAACCCAACTGAACTTATCTTGGCCAACTACCGCAACCTGCATAAGCATGAAACCGATTACTTTGGCGGCTTTACTACGTTTATGGGTGCTTACCGCCCTAATCATCCTGATAAGGTGAATGGTGATGAAATTGGCCGCGCATATAAAGATGCCCTTACCGAACCCGGCGGTTGGCAGTTATACATGTATATGCAAGGTGAAACCGTGCCAAAAGCAACAAACCATGTGCGTTTAAGTAAGGATCAAAAAGACCAGTGGGGCATACCGTTATTGATCACCTCGGTGGAGTACGATGATAATGATGAGCGCATGATACAGGATTTTTTAACACAAAGCAGGGAAATGCTGGAGAAAGCAGGTTGTAAAAACATAGAAACCAACGAAAATAAGCAACCACCAGGCCTTGATATTCATGAAATGGGCGGCTGCCGCATGGGCAAAGACCCTGCTACTTCGCTTCTTAACCAGTGGAACCAGTTGCACCATTGCAAAAATGTTTTTGTTACCGATGGCGCATGCATGGCAAGTACAGGCAATCAAAGCCCATCAATATTATACATGGCGCTAACTGCCAGGGCAGCTAATTATGCAGTGGGGGAGATGAAGAAAGGGAATCTTTAGTTTGTTTGGCATTGTCATGTCAAATATTCAAAAATTCACATTTAGATAACAAATAATCAGTAAACTTGTTATTGTAAACAGTTTTACAACAATAAAGGGCAGGTGCATCCCAATCCCCTAAAAGGAAGTATAATAGTGTATGAAAACAAAAGAACTGATCAATACCGTATCCCAATTATTTGCCGGTGATAAAGGGTTACTGGCAATGGACGAAAGTACAGCTACCTGTAACAAACGCTTTGAAGAAGCAGGCATACCACAAACTATAGAATACCGCCGGGCATATCGCGAAATGATAGTAACCACCCCCGGTTTTGGAAAATATATAAGCGGCGCCATTCTGTACGACGAAACTATTTACCAGGCCACAAAGGACGGCAAGCTATTTATAGATATTTTAAAAGAAGCCGGCATTGTACCTGGTATCAAGGTTGATGAGGGCACTATGGACCTTGCAGGTTTCCCCGGCGAGAAAATCACCATGGGCCTTGACGGGTTGAAAGACCGCCTTGCAAAATATTATGAACTGGGCGCCCGTTTTGCCAAATGGCGCGCAGTAATTACCATTGGTTCGGTTATCCCGACAAGGGGTTGCATCGAGGCCAATATGCATGCGCTGGCCAGGTATGCAGCCATGTGCCAGGAGGCGGGCATTGTCCCGATAGTGGAGCCGGAAGTTTTGATGGATGGCGCACATAACCTAAAAAAATGTTTTGATGTTACCCAAAAGGTGCAGCATGTGCTGTTTGATCAGTTATTTGCACAAAATGTAAACCTTCAGGGTGTTATTTTAAAGCCCAATATGGTACTGCCGGGCTCAAGCAGCCCAAAGCAAGCGGATATTGATACCGTTGCGGAGGCTACGGTAACCTGTTTGTTGGAGTCGGTACCTGCGGCGGTGCCGGGCATAGCATTTTTGTCGGGGGGACAATCGCCGGAAACGGCTACTGCACATTTAAATGCGATGCATGTTAAATACAGAGGCAAATTGCCCTGGGCGCTTACATTCTCGTTTGCGAGGGCTATACAACAACCTGCACTGGACGTTTGGAAAGGGAAAGATGAAAATGTTAAAGCCGCCCAGCAATTGCTGTTGAAAAGGGCAAGCTTAGATGACGCCGCACGTCGCGGGCAGTACAACCCGGCGATGGAAAAAGAGTAAGGTTTATCAAATGTTCCATTGATCGGATGTAACGAAACATAATATTTTGAAGGCTTTTTAGTATCGTTTTACTGGTACCCGTGTTCACGTTCAGCGTTCACTTCACCATAGCACTGTAAAGTTAATTGTGTTAATCTGCTGATAATAAGCTGTTCTAAAAATAAAAAAAATATTTTTTGATTTTATTTGATTTTTTTCAACCTCTTTCCGGCCTCTGAAAAGAGGTTGAAAAAACTCTTATTTACCAACTACTACCACATGAAACGTCCCGGGTATTTGTTGCGGACGCGGATGTGCATTGTCAGCAGTGGGCACAGGGGCCGGTTTCATTTGCGAGGTAGGTAAATATAATTTATGGGTTTTGGTATTAACGCCGATGGTACGCGCGCCGGGCTCGGTTGTAATGTTTTCAACAAATTCAAATTTGCTGGCGCTTAATTCGCGTACTACAGTAACGGTACCTTCGCCATTTGAGCTATAGGCTAATTTTAATCCCGGATCAAAACCCACACCGTCACAACGGCCAATTGGAAATTTGGCTACAATGGTCCCATTGGTTGCATCTAAAACTATCATGGTTTGGTTGCCGCCGCAGCCAATAAACAAGCGGTCGGTTTTACGGTCCATCGCCAGGCCTGATGGTTCTTCACCGCCTTCGAGTTTCCACCGGTTTAAAATTTTATAGGTTGCTGCATCTATTTCTACCTCCTCGCCGGTATCTTCAATATTTACAAAAACTTTTCCTTTGCCGTCCGACACGCCTGTTTCGGGCTTGCCACCTAAAGGGATAGTAGCTACAACGCTATCTGTTGCCGCATCAATAACGGTTGCTTCTTTACTGCGGCCATCAAAGGCATATACTTTTTTCGAGAAATCATCATAAAAAATAGCATCGGGATTGGTGCCTGCTTTTACCTGTTTTAAAACCTGGTTGGTTTTAAGGTCGAATACACTGATATTATTGGCCTGCCCGTTACTGGTATAGCCTTTATTAAATTCGTGGGCAATGGCTATGCCATGCACACCTTTGGTATCTGGGATATAACCTACAGAATCGCCGGTTTTACCATCAATGATATTTACCTGCTTGCTGTGCGACACATAAACAAGGTTGCTTTCCGCATCGGCGGTAATATAATCCCATCCGCCTGAACTATGGATAGGGAAATCAGCAATAACATGCATTCCGGTTGTTTTCTGCGCAAATACATGGGCAGGGATACTAATGGCCATGCTAAAAAGCAGCATGCCAAATGGTTTTAGGGTTAATTTCATGGCTGTAATTTTTTTATATAATTACATAGAAATTCTGGATAAATCCTGTTTAAATTGGTGAGTGGATGGATTTAGTGAGTAGTTGATTAAGTTGATTGAGTGAGCGGTTGATTGGGTTGGATCAAGTTGGGTTGGTAGTTGACTAAGTGAACAATATAACCATTCACTTAATCAACTCAATCAACCATTCCAACTAACTTTATTTTCCTCCGCCAGCAGGAACAGTGGCAGGGGTAACCGGGGCATCATCAGGTGCGCCATTATCCTGTTGCTCTTTGTCCTTTTTAAATTCAAGCTTCCCGAATTTGTACATTAAGCTGATACCAAAAGAGCGCAGCGGTATTTCGCGCAGGCTGTTTTGATTGAAATTAGGCCCGTAAGTGGTTGAATTTACATTTACATACTGATTGAAAGGGTTGGCGGCTGTTAAACCTATACTGGCCTTTTTATTCATTATTTGCTTGCGCACGGCAAAGTTGTAAAAAATAAATCCAGGGTTAGTCCCTTGTATTGTTCTTTGCGATCCACGGTCGTTTATAAAAAATTCAGCTGCGAGGTCTTTCGCAAATTCATAGCTGGCATTTAAATTTATACGGTAGGTAAACCCACTTACCTGTGGCGAACCGGGGTTATCGGTTATTCTGTCGGCAAAAAACATATTCGACCGGAAAGTTAACTTACCAACGGGCAGCGAACCAAACAAGTTCACGCCTTCAGTCACTTCACGGCCAATATTGTACTGCTGGGTAAGCGACACGTTGTTATAAGTTGTATCGTGTATCGTTAAACTCGGGTAAAAGGTGGTAAACGACTGCAAGTCATTAGTATTATACCTGTAAAAACCCGCTACATAAATATTCGCGCCGTTACTGAACGATTTATTGTAACCCAGTTCAAAGTTATGCCCGTATTCCGGTTTCAGGTTGGGGTCGCCGGTGCTGATGTTATGTGGGTCGCTGATGTTATAAAAAGGATCAAGCTGGTTATAACCAGGGCGTTGCAGCCTATATGAATAGCTGAATTTAATAGACTGTGTTTTATCCAGTTTATGCGATAGCACAAACGACGGCGCTAAAATATTATATGATGGTATAGTAGTATTGGCAAAACCAGAAGCAGCGGAGGTAGCGGAAGTAGCAGTTGTGTATTCATCCCTTAAACCAGCCTTTCCGTCTAAAAAATTATTGAACAATGAAAATGTTGTTGACAAGTAATAAGCAAATATCTTACGGTTATAATCAAAGCTATATGATTGGTTAGGATTATACTCGTAAATCCCATTGTCCAGCGTCTGCGTAGTCACTGTATTGCTTATGTCTTCAATGGTTGCTTTGGCGCCTGTTTCAATAGTGAAGTTTTTGGTAACAGGTTGAGTATAATCAATGGATATATCTGTTTCTTTATCGGTACCGGGGTTGCTTCCGATTGAACCGGATGCAGGAAAAGTAACATTTGTATAATCCTGCTCCTGGCTATAATCATTGGTATTGCTACCAACACTTTGATTATACAGCACATCCAATTCCTGGTCTTTATTTTTGAAGGTCTTTTTATAAAACAGGCTCCAGTCTGTCGAATTATCACTAAAACGGCTGGTTGAACGGTTTATACTATTAGTATCCGCGGCCAAACCATTTAAGTAAGTAGTTTGGTAATTATTGGTATAACCGTTGCTGTTATTTCCGAAGTGGTTAAAATTGATAGATGCAGTTAACGCGTCTTTAGGGGTAATGTCCCAGTTTAAGCTAAATCCTGAACGGTAACCACTTCTTTTAAAATTACTTACACCATTTTGATTTAAATTAGTAACCGTATCCCCCGCGCTGCTGGTGCGGCGGCCTGAGCTGGGCGTAGCGCTTGTTAAACTTTCATTGCCGCTGAAAAAAGCGCTTGCGCCAATTTTGCCTTTTTTGGCATTTATATTAAACGATCCGTTTTCTAAACGGGTGCCGGCGCTAAGGTTGACGCTGCCATTTACCCCTTGCACGTTGCTGTCTTTTAAAACTATATTAATAATGCCGCCGGTACCCGCTGCATCATATTTTGCGCCGGGGTTGGTAATTACTTCGATGTTTTTTATCTGGCTGGCAGGTATAGCCTGCAAGGCATCAGTGATGCTTGAGCCGAAAATGGTTGAGGGTTTCCCGTTTATCAGGAACTGGATATTGGTATTACCCATTAATTCTACATTGCCATTAATATCTACCGATACCATTGGCACTTTTTGCAATACATCCAAAGCAACACCGCCTTGTGCGGTAAGGTCGTTTGCAGGGTTATAAACCAGTTTATCTATCTTATTTTCAACCGTTGGGGCATGCGCTGTTATGGTGACCTCTTTAAGCTGGCTTTGAACCGGTGACAGCAATACGTCGCCCAATGATACATTTTTAGTTATGTTGTTAACTATAACATGAGCTATTTTTTGTTGCTTATAACCTAAAAAATCGGCCGTTAATACGTAATCGCCAGCGGGTATATTTTCAATTTTGAAATTGCCTTTTGGGTCGGCACTCCCGCCGTTAAAAGGGGATGTAGCCCCCTGTTTTAAAATACTTATGGTAGCATAATCTACAGGTTGTTTGGTAACCGCATCAATCACCCTACCCGAAATACTGCCCCGGTCACTATTATTCTGCGCACTTAAACTAAATGATATGCCAATTAGTAAAATTAATATTATGATATTCTTCATGTAATACACTTTTGTAACAAAGTGCAAAAATGTGAAGTAAGTTTGGATTAAAACTGAATTTTGGCGCAGGGTATTATAATTGTTACCTTATTGGTGTGATTGTTACAATAAGATGGCTAAAAAAGATGCGTAAGGGCTTATGTATTAGATATATACGCATGGTTTGTGTAAATTTTTGGTTACAACTCTGTGCCAGGCCCGGTGAGCGTTTAATGGTCAGTGGAATTACAAACGAGTGCATCATTCAGTTTTATCAGGCGTATAATCTGTACATAACGGCGTTTGTAATTCTTATCCATAGAAGTTATGGTAACTCCATATTCTTTTCCTGATGTTGAATGGATAAATTTAAAATCACCGCCATCATTACATACTACTATCCCAATATGGCCAATACGGCGTGTATGTTTTTTTGTACCCGTAAATAATATGATATCGCCGGGCATAGCATCTTCCAATTTTATCTTTTCGCCAACGCTGATAAACTCACAGGAAGAACGCGGAACGTTAAAGTTGAAGTTCTTAAAAACATAACTCACAAACCCCGAACAATCAAAACCTGTAGAAGGGTCGGATGATTTTGGGCGATAACGTGTGCCTATTAAAGATTGTGCAAATTGGAGGAGGCTATCGGCTGAAACGCTGTCGGTATTTAAAGCAGGCCGGGATGTTTTTTCTTTATGGGCTCTGATAGTTTTTCCCGCGTAAGCGGTGCTAACCAACACGTTGGCTATGCAAAAAAGGATAATCAGGGTTGATAAACGTTTCCTCATTTATGAGGGGCAATCTATCAAATTTATTTTACCGAAAGAATTTTTTATCGATAAAATAAAACAAAATTTAGTGGGTTTTGTATGGGCTTGAAAACCAGAAAGCTTAACCGCTAAAATCAGGCAAATATCAACACCACGCTGCCGCCAATAATCATCAACGCACCGATGATCTGCTTAATATTGAGCGATTCTTTTAAAAATAAAACCGCAAGAATTATGGCAAGCGCAACGCTCAACTTATCGATTGGCGCCACCTGCGAAACCTTGCCTAATTGCAAAGCTTTAAAGTAGCATATCCACGATAAACCGGTGGCACATCCGGAAAGGCCAAGAAATATCCAATTGGTTTTGGTAAGCCCGCCAATAGATTCGGTACTGCCCCTGAATATCGCAATAGCCCAGGCAATAAGTAAAATAACTACCGTTCGTATAGCTGTTGCCAGGTCGGTATCAACCCCTTTGATACCAACTTTTGCAAAAATAGCAGTAAGGGCTGCAAAAAAAGCTGAAAGTAAAGCGTAAATCCACCACATAGCACCGTTGATTTTAATGATTAATTGATTTCGTTGATTCAAAGGTAAAATAAGACCGTTGATTTTAATGATTAAATGATTTCGTTGATCAAAGGTCGGTAAAATAAGACCGTTGATTTTTCAGTTTTTAATTTATTTTTAATCGGCCTTCAAGAAGGCTCCGCCGTTTTAATGATTAAAAGATTACGTTGATAAAATAGGTTTTAAATTAGCCCAAAAATCAACGAAATCCAAAAATCATTAAAATCAGCGGTCGAAATCCAAAAATCATCCAAAATCAACTATTACATTTAACGAAAAAATAATTTGAAGGTACTAATCATTGAAGATGAAGAAGGGCTGCGGGAAAGTATAGAAGAATACTTTACCGGGGATGGCAATATATGCGAAACAGCAAACAGCTATCAAAATGCAATGGTTAAGATAAGCCTTTACCGTTACGATTGTATTTTGCTTGATATTACACTGCCTGGCGGTAACGGTATCGATATCCTGAAAAGCTTAAAAGAAAATAACCACCCTGATGGCATACTTATTATTTCAGCAAAAAACTCGCTGGACGACAGATTGGATGGACTTAATCTTGGGGCAGACGACTATTTGGTAAAGCCATTTCATTTATCCGAATTAAAAGCCCGGGTAATGGCCATTATCCGCCGTAAATCATTTAATGGCAATAACCAGCTTGTTTTTAACGAGATAAATATCGACCTGCTGGCAAAAGAAGTTAAGGTTGGAAAAGTGCCTGTTAAACTTACCCGGAAAGAATATGCGTTGCTTTTATATTTTATCGCCAATAAAGGGAAAGTAGTGTCAAAAAATGCGATTGCCGAACACCTATGGGGCGATGGCATAGATATGGCCAACAATTTTGATTTTATCTATTCGCATATAAAAAATATCCGCAAAAAATTGGTTGAGGCAGGCAGTAACGATTATATACAGGCCGCCTACGGAATGGGTTATAAATTTACGGAGCAATGAGGCTTTTAACCAAATACAACCGCGTTAACCTCATCACCACCATAATTGTAATGCTGATAACCGGTTTTATTTATTACCAGGCCCTTAGCCTGATATTAACTAACCAGAAAGACAAAGACCTGGTGGTTGAAGAAGAGGAAGTTTTTGATTACGTAAAACTTAATCATCATTTGCCGCAAACATTTGAGTCAAACGATCAGCAAATTACCTTTGCGGAAGTCGCCCCGGGATCAATTAAGCGCGAATTTATTGATACTACCTACTTTAAAAAATGGGACAAAGGCGATGCACATAAAAGGCACAAGCACAAACATAACGGCTGGTACGAATCGGGCCGGGCATTAATATCTTCGGTAACTATTGGCGATAAATATTACAGGATATTGGTGGTTGAATCGAAGGTTGAAACGGAAGATCTTATCAGGCTGATGTTTACCATAACCGTCGGTGTTATTTTATTTTTATTGTTGATTTTGCTGATAATTAACCGTCTGATATTAAATCGGTTATGGCAGCCTTTTTATAATATTATGAAGGAAATCAGGCTGTTCAGAATTGCAGATGTGAGAGAAATTCCAAAACTTGAGACCAATATCGATGAGTTTAAAGAATTGAATGCTACGGTAGTTGATATGGCCGCAAAAGCCAAACATGACTACAAAGACCTGAAAACCTTTACCGAAAACGCATCGCACGAGTTACTTACCCCAATTGCTGTTATCAACTCAAAACTGGATACCCTTATACAAACTGAAAATTTTAGCGACAGGCAAAGTAAATTACTGAACGACCTGTATAGCGCAGTTTCAAGGTTGAACAGGCTAAATCAATCGTTGTTATTGCTGGTTAAAATTGAAAATAAGTTATTGCATGAGCAACAGCAAATAAACTTACGCG
>JABDCF010000019.1:0-42897 GCA_013288235.1 Bacteroidota bacterium
GACAGACGAAGACACAAAGACTGTTTATTATGTAAAAGATAATGGGGCCGGGTTCGATATGGCTTACTCTGCTAAATTATTTGGCGTTTTCCAGCGCCTGCACTCACAGGAAGAATTTGAAGGATCGGGGGTGGGTTTGGCGTTGGTAAAACGGATAATTGAAAAACACAAGGGAGGAATATGGGCGGAAGGACATGAAAACGAAGGCGCAGTATTTTACTTCAGCCTGCCTAAAAATTAAATATTATGGATAATGACAAAGTAGAAGTTTTATTGGTAGAAGACAACCTGCATGATGCCGAGATGACCATCAGGGCCTTAAAAAAGGTTAACCTGGCCAATATGCTCATCCATGTAAAGGATGGCGCCGAGGCCCTTGATTTCATTTTTACAAAGGGTACCTTCGCAGGCCGGCAAATGGAAAATAAACCAAAAGTTATTTTACTGGATATTAAAATGCCCAAAGTAGATGGTATTGAAGTATTGAAGCAGATAAAATCCAACGATGACACAAAAACCATCCCCGTAGTGATCATGACCTCCTCAAAAGAAGAACAGGATGTTATTACAAGCTACAACCTGGGTGTAAATAGTTACGTGGTAAAACCGGTTGATTTCGAGAGTTTTGCTAAGGCGGTATCTGAACTTGGCCTGTATTGGTTAATTACTAATCAGTCAGCTTGATGATTTATAATGCAATGGCCCGCAGTTTAAGAATAATACATATCGAAGACGTTCAGAGCGATGCTGAACTGGTTGACCGGACCTTAAAAAGGTCCGGGATAGCCTTTGAAAAAATTGTTGTTGATACCAGGGCTGATTATGTAAAAGCCCTGGGTGAATTTAATGCCGATATCATCCTTTCCGACCATTCGCTGCCCGCCTTTAATTCCCTTGAAGCCTTAAATATATTGAAGCAAAGCGACACTGATATTCCATTCATCCTGATAACTTCAACAGTGTCGGAAGAATTCGCGGTGAACGTGATGAAAGAAGGGGCATCGGATTATGTATTGAAAGATAGATTGCAACGTTTGCCCAGCGCTATTATTAACGCAATTGAAAAGTTTCAATCGGATAATGAAAGGCAAATTTATCTTAATGAAGTAGTTGCCAGCGAAGCGTTGTTTACGAAGGCAGAGTTGCTTGCCCAATTTGGTACATGGCGATTAAATATCAAAACAAAAACCATCAATTGGTCTGCCGGTACTTACCCGTTGCTGGGATACACAAATGATGAGGTTGACCCTACCATCGATAAATTTTTGAAAAATATATTTCCGGGTGATGCCCCCCTTGTAAGGCAGGTTTTTGATAATCCCGGCGAATTGAACACCACAGGGATTGATTTTAGGGTAATTAATAAAGATGGGAGCATAAAGTATATTCATTCACAATTTGAGCCGGAGCTAAACGAAAAAGGCAACCCTGCTTATCTTATTGGATTTAACCAGGATGTAACCGATTCAAAGCTTTCGCAGATAGAGATACAGCGGAACCTTGAAGAATTAAAAGCGGCCGGAGATCGTCAAACCGCTATTTTAAATGCTTTACCGCCTAATATTGTATTGCTTAACGAGGCGGGCAAAATTGTAGCCGTAAATGAGTCGTGGCGAAAATTTACACTTGAAAATAACCTCGGTGTACCAAAATATGGCATCGATTATAGTTATATAGCTATATCCGAAAAAGCTACCGGGGTTGATGAACTATCTGGCAAAAAAATAGCAAATGGCATAAGGGAAGTAATTGCAGGTATAATAAATGAGTTTTCATTGGAATATTCCTGCTATTCGAAAAATAAAAAGGTATGGTTCCAGATAATTGTTGCACCGCTAACCGATAAAACAAAAAAAGGCGCTGTTGTGCTTCATGTAGATATTACCGCCAGGAAACAGGCCGAAGAGTTAATGCTGCAATCGGAAGCTAACCTTAAAACTATTTTCGAAAACACGGATATAGCCTATGTATTGTGCAATACCGAAAGTAAAATAGTTTCATTTAATACCAAAGCAACTGAACTTTGCCTGGAGCAGTTCAATAAAAAATTAAAAATAGGCGGGAATGCTTTTAGCTACTTCCCCAAAAACAGGGTACCTAATTTAAAAGAAGCAATTCAAAAGGTGTTACAAAACGAAATGATCACCTATGAAACAAGCTACATTTGCAATGAAGGGTTTGTTAAATGGTACGAAGTGCGATGGGCCGGGGTAGCTAATGAAAATAAGGCCAACATTGGGTTTATACTCGCTTTTAAGGATATTACCGAACGAAAAGTTGCCGATATTGAACGCGATAAAATGACAGCTGACCTTGTGCAACGGTATAAGGACCTTGAACAGTTTACCTACATTGTTTCGCATAATTTAAGGGCGCCGGTAGCCAATATAATAGGTTTGTCCAATATGCTGAATAGCTTTGACCTTGATATTAGGGAAAGTAAGGATGTATCATCTGCGCTTGAAAAATCTATTAACATCCTTGACCAGGTAATAATGGACCTTAACCATATTTTACAGGTACGCAGCAATATTAACGAGCAAAGCGAAAATGTTTCGTTGTTGCTCCTGGTTAGTGATATAACAATAAGCCTTAATAATTTAATTCAGAAAGAAAACGCAACCATAAATACTAATTTTAGTGCTGTAGATAATATCGTTACGGTAAAAAGCTATATGTACAGCATATTTTATAACCTTATTATAAACAGTATAAAATACCGGCAGCCAGGGATCGACCCGGTTATATCCATATTTACCAGGAAAGATGCGCAAAAAATAGAGGTATTTATTAAAGATAACGGCAAGGGTATCAATGAGCGTAACTTTAAAAACCTGTTTGGCCTTTATAAGCGATTCGATTCAAACGTGGAGGGGAAAGGCATGGGGCTTTTTATGGTAAAAATGCAGGTCGAAAACCTTGGCGGCAACATAAGCGTGCAAAGTCAACCAGGTTCGGGTACAACATTTAAATTGGAGTTTCCAAAATCCCAACATACAAAGCAGGCTTTTTAATGGGGTGCTTTCGTGCGCCGCCTGCAACAACAAAAAGCTCATCTAACAATAATGGTTTCGCGTTGTGTAGTATGTGTACTAAAATAGCCCAGGCAAACAGGTGTAATATTAGTTGGCGGATTTGACGGTGCAACCTCGCCTCCGGGACTGTTGAACTGCTGCTGCATCAGCGTAAACCAATAGGTATAAACAGCTTTATCTATACATTGCATTTCAACTGTAGCAGTATCGCCCGGGTGAATATCCGTATCATTTTCAACCAGGTCGAAATCTACATAACGGCCATCACTAAAAGCATCATTAAGAACAAAAATGTCCTTTACCTGCACACTGTTAACGCTTAAAATGAAGCGGTATTGGTTTGCTATACCTGGCGGGTCCTGGTAATGTACTGTAATTTCGCGCAAGTTATTAGTGCTTTTAAAGGCGTTCTTTTTAAAGGTTAGCGAATCAAGCGGTACCAGTGCAGGCATTACTGAACTCGCGGTATAAGTAGTGCCATTTGTTGTCGCCGTCATGGTATAAGTATTTCCGGCGACACCTGCAAATGCAGTGCTGTAATAGCTGCCCGCAGGGCCTTCGGTAAAAGGGTAAGTGTTACCCTGGTTATCAGTTACCGAAACTGTTGCGCCGGTAACAGGCGGATAGGTATTGGTGTTTGTAAACGGCACATTCTTGCTAAGCTGTATAAACTGGCGCCCGTTTGCGTTAGTTACATTTGCTTCAATTACCAGTTGGCCCGCTACATTGCCAAGTTTAAGATCTATCACTTTGGTGCATGACAAGGCTGTTATTGATATTAGCAATGCAACTAAGTAAAATTTATATTTTTTCGTTCCCATGCCGTTAAAATTTAAAATTCCAGGTAACTGAAGGTATCCTTGTAGCAAAAATACTTGTCTCTACGGCTTCCGTCGTGTTCGGAACTGTTTTGCTGTCGCGAAAAGTAATTGTATAAGGGTCTCTGTGCGCATAAACGTTATAGATGCTGAATGTCCAGCTTGAATGGTATTTTTTATGCTCCTTGCCCTCAAGCGTAGCGCCGATGTCAAGCCTGTTTGTTGATGGCAACCGGTAACCATTACGCCCCGAATAAGAAAAAGTCGTTAATCCGCCGATTTCGTATTTACCTGTAGGATAAGTAACTGCATTGCCGGTGCCGTAAACAAAATCACTCGAAAAACTCCAGCGTTTGTTTAGCTGATAAATGCCGACTACTGAAAGATCGTGCGTACGGTCTTGCGTAGCCGGAAAATATTGGTCGTTATTTATGGCGGCAAATTTTAGTTCCGTACGCGATAGGGTATAACCGATCCATCCGTTAAAACGACCGTATTTTTTCTTGAAAAACAATTCCAGGCCATAAGCACGCCCCGTTCCATAAGTCAGCAACGATTCCACATCCGGATTAACAATAAGCTGGGCCCCATCCTTATAATCTATCTGGTTTTGGAGCCATTTATAATAAACCTCGGCCGAAAACTCGTAAGTATTATCCTTAAAGTTTTCAAAAAAACCGGTTGATACCTGGTCGGCTATTTCGGGTTTAATGTTGTTGCTGCTCATTACATACAGATCGGTGGGGGTGGAGCTGGTGGAATTATTAAGCAAATGTATATTTTGCGTATTGCGATTGTATGAAGCCTTGATGGAGCTTACATCGCTCAATAAATAGCTTGCCGAAATACGCGGCTCAAGGTTAAAATAATCCTTTACAAGCTGCCCCGAAGAATAAGTTGCCGATGTTAAAGTATTGCCGGCGGCATCATAGGTTTTGAATGTGCCCGGCCCTAATAAAAACATACCGCTAAGCCGCAAACCGTAAAGCAGGGTAAGTTTACTATTAACCCGCCAGTCGTCGCTCACGTAAGCGGCATTTTCATAGCCGTAACGCTGCTCCACGCTTACATCGTTAAAGCTTGATGTTGAGTTAGTTGTGATATCACCCGGTGCAATGGTATGATGCAAGACGTTTAAGCCAAACTTAAGGGTATGGTTACTCGTCATTGAATATTGAAGGTCTTCCTTGAAATTAACATCAGTTATTTGCGAGGTTGCTTTGAAGTAATTATCGCTTTCAAAATCTTCAATCGCATAATTGTAGTTGCTGAAAACTATCGAGGTATTTGAAAACAGCCGGTTATTAAATAAATGATTAAACCTTACAGTGCCGGTTGAGTTGCCCCAGTTGGTACCGAAAGTATTTTTTAAGGCCAGAACGTCTTTTCCAAAATATCCCGAAATATAAATGGCATTGTTATCGTCAAAGTGATAATTTGCTTTCGCATTGAGGTCGTAAAAATAAATGGAACTGCCTTTTATGGTAGAATCGGATGATGCCTTCAAAAAAAGATCGATATAAGTACGCCTGGCGCTGATCATAAATGACCCCTTGTCCTTTACAATCGGTCCTTCAATCTTTATCCGCGAGGAGATAAGCCCCAGGCCGCCCTGCACCGTATAATCTTTGTTATTGCCGTCATTCATTTTCACATCAAGAACTGATGATAGCCGTCCGCCATATTCGGCAGGCATTCCCCCTTTGTATATGGTTACATCTTTTATTGCATCGGAATTAAAGGTAGAAAAAAAGCCAAAAAAGTGCGACGCATTATAAACCGTGGCCTCATCAAGTAAAATAAGATTCTGGTCTGAGGCTCCGCCGCGGACATAAAAGCCCGTATTGCCTTCGCCGGCCGCTTTAATACCCGGCAATAAGGTTATAGTTTTTAATATATCTTTTTCCCCTAAAAGCACCGGCACTTCGTTGATTTGTGCCATATTTAGCTTTTCTTCGCCCATTTGGGGCGATGCCACATTATCATTATTCGGCTTATTCGAACTTATAACCACCTCGGTTAATTCGTTCTTCGCATGCAGGCTTATATCAATTGCGTGGCTTTTATCAAGCACAACCTCCTGTTCAACAGGTTGGTAACCGATGTAGGTATAAACCAATGTGTACGTGCCACTGGCTACAGAAATGGAATAAAAGCCATAGGCATTGGTTATGGTGCCGTTTTGCGGTTGCTCTTTTATTTTTACTGTCGCGCCAATAAGTTTTTCGCCGGTTGCAGCATCTTCAATAGTACCGTTTATGGTAAACTTTTTTTGAGCAAAAACGGGGAGGGTGGCCAATGAAAGTAAAATGAAAAGTAAAGCTTTGGCCATTGGTAAAATTTGATGCAAAAGTATCCTTAATTTTTACACATTACTGAGAATAATGTAAATGGCGAAAAAATAATTGAATTGCTTTTGTTTGATTAATAAATTACCTTTCAGCTATGAAGAAATACATACTATTGATCGGCCTGTTAGCCTTAAATATCACTTTGATATTCGCCCAAATGCCGGTATCAAAAAACATCGATATAAAGTCAATAATACCCGCTGATGATGAAGTCGGATTATTGAATGGTTTGGATACTTTGCTTAGTCACGCGGCAAATGGCACAGTACTAATAGGCGAAATCAACCCTGGGGACGCCAGGCTTAGCCGCGATATTTTAAACACGTTAAAGGGAATTAAAAGCAACGAAAAGGAAAAAATATCTAACTATTTTAAACCGCAGTTAATTAATCTATATAAAACCTGCGACAGCCAATATATGGCCGAAGTTGCTTTTATCAATGAAAATTCACTAAGGGCCGTAATCGATCTTATAGCCAATGAAAATAATGGGCATTTCACTTTCTCAATCCCGCTTTATTATTTTACCCATAACTGGAAGGCCACCACAATAGGCAATATTACTTACCATTATCCTGATAGTATGAACCCTAAACGGGCGAAGATATTCGACCGAAAAAATACCTTGATCGCTACAAAGCTTGGCTTGCAGCCAGAAAAGTTTGATTTTTATTTATGTAATAACTACCAGGATATATTACACCTGCATGGTTTTGAATATGACAGCGAATCGGCAGGCGTTGTAACCGACGGGTACGGGCCGGGGGATAGCACTATCTTTTCAATTATGCACAACGAGGATTTCTCGCATGATATCTTTCATTACTATGCTGCTAAAATAAGAAAGAACAGTCGGAATTCGGCAGCTGAAGAAGGTATAGCTTACAGCTGGGGGAATGCTTATTATACCGATGAACACGGCGAGATGATAACCCAGCGACAAATGGTTGTTAAATTTAAAGCGTATTTGCAAAAATACCACCAAAGCGATCTATTCGAATTGTTTAGCAAAGGGCCATTTATCTTCGGTGATGAAACAAAAGTACGGTCGTTGTTAGCAAGCCTTATTTGCGATGAAGTTGAACGCAAGGGCGGCATTGCAGCAATTAAAGAACTGATAGATTGCGGCAGGGGAGATGATAATTATTTTAAGATAGTTGCCAAATATACGGGCATTAACGCTGCAAACTTTGATGTAAGGGTAAAGGAATTATTAGAAAAGTACAATGGTTAAAATCCGTAAGGCCACAACATCAGACTGTGAGGAGATATGGGATATAATAAGGGATGTAATTTCAAGAGGGGATACTTATGTATTTTCGCCCAACTCTTCAAAAGAAAAAATGCTGGGGTTCTGGATGTCGGCCGATAAACATACATATGTGGCCTTAGTTGATGGTAAAATATCAGGCACATTTTTTATCAAAGACAATGAGCCTGACCTTGGGTCGCACATTGCCAATGCAGGGTATATGACGGCACCTACCGCATTTGGAAAAGGTATAGGGAAAACAATGTGCGAGTTTTCTATGCGGGAAGCAAAACGGCTGGGCTATAAAGCCATGCAGTTTAATATCGTTATTAAAACTAACGAGAATGCCGTTTCACTATGGAAAAAATTGGGTTTTGAAATAATTGGAGAGATACCAGATGCCTTTCAGCATCAGTAAAATGGTTTTACAAATGCGTATATAATGTATAAAAAAATATAACCCCGATTAAACTTTCCTTGACAATCACCGTCATACACTCATTATAAACAATTAACAACCAGTTTATTATGAAAAAGCTCCTCGCATTATTATCCTTTATTGCCTTGTTCAATATGGCAGCAAAAGCACAGCTGACAGAAAAATCGCCTGAACAACGTGCAGCACACATAACAAAAGCTTTGTCAAAAAGATTAAACCTCACCGCAGCCCAGGCTACGCAGGTAAACACAGCCTTTTTAAGCCAGGCAACCAGGATGGACAGTTTGAAAACCAACTTGTCGCAAGATAAAAAACTAAATAGCCTAACCCGCAGAAGCATAGTGCTGGCTACTGAAAAACAGGTGCTTTCCGTTTTAAATGACGACCAGAAGAAACAATTTATGGCCTGGGAACAAATGAAAAAAGATAAACACAAGCAAATGAAGGCACAGGCTGTGCAGCCTCAAAGCTGATCAACAACTGCCTTCATTTTGTTTAACGCTGTTTTTGCCACAACCAATGCATCTTGTTGATAATATGCTTTGTTAAACAATTCGGCAGAAAGTACCAGCGGGTGGTTATTCCTGCTTAGGATTTGCAGGGTACGTTTTAACGGGGCAACGCCATCGCCCGGGTATATCCTGTCGGCATCTGTAATGGTTTGGTAAGGAAAGTTTGCCGGGTAATCATTCATGTGCAATATATCAACTGTAATTGGATCCATTAAATGTAAAGTATCCAGTTTCGTTTGACCTTTGTATAAATGAAAAATATCCAAAAGTATTTTTGCCGAAGGGTGTCCGCTTTGCATGGCGCTGTATAAAACTTCGCTCACGTTGCTTACGTTTTTCATAAAGCCCCACATTTCAAGCTGCGGTACAACGCCGCTTTTGTCGCCAAGTTCAAGCACAACACGGTAACGTTCGGCAATTGTGTTCAAATCGGGCGCACCCGAGTCAGGCGACCCTTTGCCGGTTGCCGCTATCCGTTTGCAGCCAAGTTCGGCAAGTACGCCCATTTCGCGTTTCATGTTTTCAATGCCTGCCTTTCGCGCGGTTTTATCGTCAACTATCCATTCGTTAAAGCTAATACTGTCCTCAACCGTTAAACCCAGGCCGTCGAGATGTCTTTTGGCTTCTTTGATGGTGCCACCGCCGGTCAAGTATTCCTGTAATGAATCTACCCATATCTCAACAGAACGAAAGCCTGCTGCTGAGGCAGTTTCCAATTCTTTAACAAAACCAAGCTTATGGCCGCGGATAGTTGCCATGTTAAGGCAAAAGGTAAACTGCGGCTTTTTCAAAGACTTTGCTACAGCGTCTTCTGTCCTAAATGCCAAAGCTGCTCCCGAAGAAACTCCGATTAATTGCAATGCTTTGCGACGGTTAATTGTTGATTTTGACATATTTGATCATGAAACGGCCTGATAGGAAATTATATTAACAGGGTGAATATACATATTCCTTATCTCGTGCCGCTTTCAATTCGTGACATTCGAATAAATTTGTGAAAGTTCGTGCTTCTTTCATTTTAGCTGGTAAACAAACCAAAGAACATCGGCTTCGGCCTCACCGCCGGTTGCCCGGTATAATTTCATTGCCGGCTTATTATCACTTGTAGTGCCAACATACATTTCCTTCATTCCTTTACTTATACCAATTTCTTTTAAAAAACCGATCAGCGCTTTTGCGACACCCTTTTTTCTGTATCCCGGTTTAATAGCAATCTCATACAAAAACATTTCCTTTATCTCTGCTTTATACATCTCTAACTCATAGGCAGTTAAGCCACCTACCAGCAAGTCATCCTGTAAAGCAACAAGCACATGAAAACTATCTTTTAAAAGCAACGCCTCCACGTATTTATCTGATGGGATCAATGGATCTGCAACATCATCATCCACTTGAAAAAACCAGAATAGTTGCTTTGCCAGTTCAAAATCAGCAGGCCCAAGTTTTTTAATGGTGAAGTGCATCTGTTGTTCGCTTTTATACCCACTCCCTGTCGTCATTTTTGTCGGCAGGCGCGTAATTTATATATTGTACAAATCTCGGCAGGGTTGCGGTGTTTGGACTGCTGCCATGAGGGAGTGCCTGGTGCCATATAATAAAGTCGCCGGCATTGGCTGCTATTGGCTTAGGGCCTAAAGCGTACAAGTTTTGCATGCGTGGGTTTGTGTCCTCGGGCAAACTGTTAAGCCAATGCTCAACCTTGTGCTGAAAACCCGGCACCAGCGTAAAAGCGCCTTGGTTTTCGGCGGTGTCGGCCAGGTATAATATGCCCTGGGTGCCGAAGGGGATAGGCGTTTTTATGCTCACATCCCAATGCAGTCTTGGGCCTTGGAATTGAGTTTTAAGCGTTTCCGGTGGGTTGAACCCAACCCTGTCGGTATTTACCCAAATGTCTGCACGCTGCCATAATTGCTCAAAGGCGCGCTGTATTTTTGGCGACCTGCGGTTTTGTTCAAGCAACGGGTGCTGAAAAAGCTGCACCATGATCCCTTGTTTTGAAGGATGATCATTATACCATGTGGAGCTATCATAACGATCTATTTCCAGGTGCTTACAAATAGCTTCAACCGTTTGGCCGGCATCTTCATTATTTATTGCATTTCTCACTATAATATAACCGTTTTGCTCCCAAAAATCAAGGTCATCACTGGTCAGCACGTCATCCAGTTCATTGGTGTCGCCCTTAGCATTATCACCAGTAAATAACCTGTTGAACTTGCTTACCTTTTCTGCATCGGGTAAACCGCTAACATCTATTATCCAGTTTTCAAATTCTTCAAACGAAGGCGTTTCCTGATACACATACACCATGGTTTGTTCCAGCCCAAGCCCAAGTACAGTGAGTAAAGTGGTATCCGTTGTCCATTCTTCCTGCATTGATCCTTGCGCAAGCTTGCCATCCCTTTTTAAAATTGATTTATTCCAGTAACGCTTTAGGTGCATTACCTGTAGTTTACCGGTTTCGGTGGATGGTGGCAGTTGTTCTGTTACGGTCGCTGACATTGGATGCAGTTTTTAAGCCTTTTTGTTTAGATATGCCATAAAAGTAATTAAAGTAAAACTTATGTATGAAATTGAACAATATATTTTATGCATTTTTGATAAAAAGAAATATTAAACAGAGACTATGAAGAACTCACCCAATTGCCGTAATAAGTTATTTTCTAATTTTTTTCGGACTCAAATTATTTTGTTGCTGATCATTTTTTCGACGATAAAGACTTCAGCTATCCAAACTGAGCAAACAAAAGATCCAGATGTGATCGGGCGTTGGGATATTACCATGAATAAAGATGGCAAAAGCCAGCCATCATGGTTAGAAGTGCAAAAGTCAGGTACGCATACCCTAATCGGCCGTTTTTGCTATGCTTTTGGCAGCGCGCGGCCAATTTCGGAAGTTAAAGTTAACGATGGTAAATACAGTTTTTCCATCCCACCGCAATGGGAGCAGGGAAACCGGAATATGGACTTTGAATTTGAAGTAAGCGGCAACGATATAAAAGGCACAATGGCTTATACCGATGGCAATAGCTATAATTTTACCGGTGTGCGTGCCCCTTTGATGGCCAGGACCAAACCACCGGTTTGGGGGGCGCCAGTCAGGCTATTTAATGGCAAAAACCTTAGTGGCTGGCATACCGATGGCAAAAATCAGTGGATAGTGCAGGATGGTATTTTAAAAAGCCCCCATTCGGGTTCCAATCTGCTTACGGATAAAACTTTTGCCGATTTTAAGCTACATGTTGAATTCAGGTATTCGCAGGGGAGCAACAGCGGGGTTTACCTGCGCGGCCGGTACGAATGCCAGATCATTGATACCAAAAGCGGGCCGCCGGAGCCAATAAATAACCAATTCAGTTCTATCTATGGCTTTTTGCCCCCCAATAAAATGATGGCCAAAAACCCCGGCGAGTGGCAAACTTATGATATTACCCTCGTGGGCAGGTTAGTAACCGTTGTAGCTAACGGGAGAACAGTAATATGCAACGCCGAAATCCCCGGTATCACAGGCGGGGCCATCGACAGCAAAGAAGGCGAACCCGGACCAATACTGTTCCAGGGTGACCATGGGCCTATTGATTTCAGGAATATTGTGATTACGCCTGCAAAATAGTTAATGTCTTGTTTCAATTATAGACCTGATTTTCTGTTTTTTTAATTCTTGCATATTAATATTTCGTAACAGGTTCCGTACATATACCTTGATGAATTAACACACAGTTCAAATGGTTTAACATATAATTTAATTATAATATAATAGACTAAAAAAACTATATTATTTGAGGAAAAAGAGGGGAAGTATATATTATTGTTTTGTACATTTAAATGATTTGATAACCGAAGATCCTCATCTTGAACAATTTGGAAGATACTATAGTCAGATATTTAGGGCAAACAGAAATATTGTTAAAACAAACTTCTGGAGGCCTTAGGGCTTATGTTACGCCCCTGGTATTTCAATTAAACAAGCTAAAAAAAGTTTCACCAGAGTTACTCAACGATTCCAGGGGGCAATCCATTTTCACGTTAATCGACTTATATTTAATTTCATTAAGCAAAGTAGAAATTAATGAAGATGAGCTATTTGTACAACTACTGTTGTTTAATATTGAAAGTGTGTTGATTATAAGGAAACAGGAAAAATTGGAACATATATACAGTCATACTTCATTCAAATTCAATTTTGGAAAAAATTAATTGTAAATAGTTTCATCTTCGACTTTAAGTTACACAGCAAAATTTATTCTCCTGGAAAACATCTTCATCTTTGGGCGTTCGGCAACAAATGCAGGAGGAAGAAAAATATTAAATTTCCAACAAAAAACCCCGTTTTTCTGTAACCTCACCATTTTATTTACTACCTGATTATCAGGAACATAATATCAAAAATACTAAAAAGTGTGAACCCTGTGTAAACCCTCTTTTTGTTCTATCATATTGGGTGTAGTTTTTTCCGGGCGAGTCAGTCTGTGTTTGTCCCGGTTATTTACAATATCGGTTTCCATTTCACCCATTTAAAATGTTTTTTACACACAATCGTCATCCAAGCAGATGCCGTTCTGAATAATTAGCGGCTTAACGTACTTTTGTAAAAATGATAAAAAGACTTCCGTTTATTTTACTGGCATGGATACTTGCCGATATATACTTCTTCAGGGCTGTTGAAACACTAACAAACAACGAATTTATTTTATGGGCATACTGGCTGGTTGATCTGCTAATCGCTGCTGGTTTTATATCCCTGATAGTGCGGCGCAGCACTAACCGGCCGCCGGGGAACAGCATAGCCTTGCTAATGGGTTTAACCCTATTGGTTTTTGTGCCCAAGATATTGGCATTGCCTGTTTTGCTACTGGAGGATATTACTCGTTTGTTCCGGCATTTCCCGCCGCCTGCTGTTTGGGTAAGCCAAATGGCCGTATGTATCGCTGCGTTTGTATTTGTTAGTTTATTATATGGAATGACGGGTGGACGGCACCGCTATAAAGTCCATAGGCTCACTTTAAAGTTTGATGACCTGCCCGATGCGTTTGACGGTTTTACAATAACGCAGTTGTCCGACATCCATGCGGGCAGCTTCACCAGTCGCAAGGGCGTTGAAAAGGGCATAACGTTGGTTAACAAGCAAAACAGCGACCTGTTGCTATTCACCGGCGACCTGGTGAACAATAAGGCCAGTGAAATGGCGCCATGGATGGAAACTTTTGGGAAACTTAAAGCGCCTTTTGGTAAATACTCGGTTTTGGGCAACCATGATTATGGCGACTATACCAGTTGGGAAAGCGATACCGCGAAAGCCCAAAACCTAGTGCGCCTAAAAGAAGTGCATAAAGAGCTCGGCTTTAAATTATTGTTGAATAATGCTGTTCAAATAAAGAAAGACAGCGCGGCCATCGCGCTGATAGGGGTTGAAAATTGGGGAAAAGGCGGTTTTCATAAATACGGAAGCTTAACCAAGGCCGCTGCAAATGTTGCCGATGACGAGTTTAAGATACTAATGTCGCACGACCCCTCACACTGGGAAGCTAAAACCCTTGAAAACAGCAAGCACATCAACCTTGCACTGGCCGGGCATACACACGGCATGCAGTTCGGTATAGAATTATTTGGCTTTCAATGGAGCCCCGTTAAATATGTTTACCCGCAATGGGCAGGCCTTTATCAGCGGGACGGGAAATACCTGTATGTTAACCGGGGTTTTGGCTTTTTAGGGTTTAAAGGGAGGCTTGGTATATGGCCAGAGATAACGGTGATTACGTTGAAGAAAAGATGAGGCTTAAAAAGTAACCATCACTGTAAGCTATTTTTTAAATATCAAATTTGCAAGGTTTATGAATATTGATGGCGGAGTGGAATCTGTGGTTATTACCGATAATTACGGGCACAAACGGATTATACCATTGTAATGAAAGCAAAGAAATTGTTGTTTTTTTATGCGCGGAATATTAAACTTTAAGCATCTACACTTAAGTTTTTCCCTGTCTTATCGCCGGTATCTTTCTTAGCATCAGCGGAATCACAAGCATAACCAAATAAACACCTGTCTTTTATCATTTCAGCTACTTCGGCAGGCACATATTTTTCCCAGCCTTCCTCGCCTTGCTTTATCATTTGCAGTACGATGTCGGTTTGTATATGCAGGTTATTTTCGTTGTAATGCCTGATGTCTTCAATTTTATTATTGGCTATCAGGTAGCGGTAAAGGTCGATAAGGTGTGGCGGCGGCGAAAACTTAAGGCAGTTCAATATTACCCCATCGCGCAGGGTAGGGTAGATAAACAGTTTTACCTTGCGACTGAATAAAGTAGCAAATGACTCCAGGATGCCCCCCGGAAGGTCCTTGTAATGTTCTTCTGAAAAGATATATTCCAGGTTAGGGTACCCCAAAACCATCGCCAGCTTTAATTTAGTGATCTTTGACAGATAGGCCACCAGTTTATAATATTCGTGAAAGTTAGAGATAAGTACGGTTTGCCCTAATGAACAAAGAATATCAACCCGGTCGAGGAAATCTTTTTCGTCAATTTCGGCACTTTCATCGGCGTTCCGTTCCTTCAGCGACTGCAGCGTGAGTTCCGCAATCACAATAACATTGTTTTTGTCGACATCAGGCTCCTGCATAAACTGTTTAACGCCGGTTTTAAGCATATCCAGGTGTACATTGATGATTGGACGGAACCTGCCGCGTATTACAACTGCGTGTTTTTTGTGCAATACTTCTGATGGCTGCTGGTTTTTACCATCAGGGCCGAAAACGGCAGCATCCGAAAATCCATATTTTACCAGGTGCAGGCTCATCAACCGGTTATCTACCTTACTAAAATTAGGGCCTTCAAAGCGGATCATATCAATTTGGATACGGTCTTTTGACAGCTCATCCATCAGCGAAAGCAAAAATACAGGCGGATATTCATTGTAATAAAAGCAGGCATACATCAGGTTAACCCCTAATATGCCTACAGCCTGCTGCTGCAAATTATTATCGTTATCCAATAATTTTACATGCAACACCACATCATTAAAGGCTCCATTTGGCTCCAGTTGGAAACGTACGCCCATCCAGCCATGTCCATCGTTAGTTTTTTGGTAATTAAGGGCTGAAACCGTATCAGAAAAAGCAAAGAAAGTTGTTGTACTGCCACGCTGTTCGGCAAGCCGCTCGATCAGCAGGCCATACTCATGATCCAACATTGATATCAGCCGTTGCTCGCTTACATACCGGCGTACCTGTTGTATGCCATAAATTGCATCAGAAAAAGTCATGTCATAAGCCGACATGGTTTTGGCTATAGTGCCCGACGACGCACCCGCTTTAAAAAAATTGGCGGCAACATCCTGGCCTGCGCCAATTTCAGCAAATGAGCCGTAAATTTTAGGGTCAAGATTTATTGCAAGCGCCTTTTGTTTTGTTCCAATATTTGTATTGTTAATGGTAGTCATGCGCCTTTATTTATAGTTAACTGTAGCCGTTATTGTCACCCGGTAAGACGGCACAAAAATACGGTTTTTTTGAGAACGGTACAGGAAGATTTGAAAAAGGCGGCTAACGAAAGTATCAACATTTATGGGAAATGTTGGCATATCTAATCGAAGCCTTTTTACCCTGCAAAACAATAAGCGCAACCGTGCTCCTGCGCACGGCCAACTGCCCATACGCCGGCGGGTACTGTTTGTATGCCCGGCAACACGCCAGCCAGTAATTCTTTTTCTATATCAGCCGCGTTCAGCTTCATTTGGGCGGCTATTTTACTGCTGTATGCATGTATGGCCATAGCACATACGCAAACCATTACACCGCGTTTTTGCAGCTTATCTATCGCCCAGTCGTCCATTGAAAGGTCGCCAGACTTGGGATGCCAGTAGATATTACGTAACGAAGGCACTTTTGTGGCGGCATCATCAACCTTAACCATTTCACCCAATTTATATTTTGCCCATAAAGCGTCAGGCATGGCCATAACAATAGCTTCATGGCGTAATACCAGCACTACGCCAAGATCATTATCAGGTGTGCCGGTTTCGTTGTTTGTTTTTAAAAACACCCAACTCCAGGCCAATGGAAATGAGTCGTGCGGGCGGGTGGCATCATATACAATCCGGTGTTTGCCTTTTACCTGGTCAAACCATTGGTCGGCAGTGTTGCCTGCGGTTTGTGGTGCAACTGTTTTTGAAAATGCCTTTACAGGCGCGGCTACGCTTGCCAGGCCGAGCGCAGCGATGCCGCCTGCAAGTTTTTGCAAAAACCCCCGGCGGGCCGTTGTGGTTTTGGTATTATCTTCCATTGTATAAAGTTCTAAAATATGAAGGTCGTATATTTTTATTATATAATATCCAATCTTTTATAGAACTTTTAAAGATACTTGCCATTTTTAAAACGCGGGGGCAAGAAGATACTATTTCGCCTGGTTAATAATTTCGCGAATGCTTGCCAGGTGATGGTCATCATGCTCAGCAACAAAATAGGCAAGATCGATAATGCGCATGGCGATTTTGAGCCGCGGATGCAAAGCAACATTGAGCAATTGCTCATCAGTTAAACCTAATAGTTTATTCACAAATTGCTGCCTTTGTTGCCTGAAATTCTGCTGTAACGTCTTAATTTCTGTCGCATCATGATTGGCAGTATGTGTTTTTTGATTGGTCAGATCGGCCTGCCGTAATTCGGATAACCCATTTGCTAAATCATCAAGCCTGCCAAACCACAATGGTTCAAGGTCTGATAGGTGCCCGATCTCTTCTTTTATCGCCCATTTCTCATTCAGCTTTAGTGTTAGTAAAGCCGGTTCCAAATGACCGGTAATTTCTTCAACCCTCGCTGGTGTTCCGCTAAGGCGTTCAATAATTGAGGGTAAAATACCATTGTCTTCAATTAGAGGGAATTTTCTATAAAACCATTTTGTTTTTTGCATGATAATTAAGAATTTGCAAATTTTGTTAATGTGATATTAAAAAGAATATTCCATGGTAAAATGGCTATCAAAATTAAAAATCAAACATGCGCAAAAAGCATCAACAAACATCCGAAAGTATTTATGACCTTTAACAGACAATCGCAGACTATTGATTGGTAGTTCCGAATTATACAATTTTCGCTTTTATAACAGTTTTATTTTTGCATAACAACATTAATAATACTTGTTATGAAAAGGATAAACATTTTTACAGTAGTTCAAATAACCGGGATGCTGTTTTTAGGTTACAATTGCAATGCGCAGCAATCGAAAGTAAACCCGAGCCTTGAAGAAGCTAAAAAAGAGATTGCAGCAAGTAACACCATTTATTTCCAGGCTTTCGCAAAGGGCGATCCGTCTATATTTATTAACAGGTATGCAAAAGATTGCTGGATAATGCCCCCAAATGCACCGGTATTGCGCGGTGCAGGTGCACCCCTCGAGTTTTTTAAAACCGCCTATAATAAATTCGGCCTGCGAAATGGTAAATTCATTACACTTGATGTGTTTGGTGATGGAAAAGAGTTTGTTACCGAAGTGGGTATTTGGCAGTCGTTTGATGTGCATAATGTGATGTTTGATAACGGTAAATTCCTGGTATTGTGGAAGAAAACGACTGATGGATGGAAAATGTACAGGGATTCGTTCAGCAGCGACCACAATAAATAATACCTGAAAAATTGATTTATCAACATAGGAACCTTAACTTCACGCTATGGAATTTAAGCAATTTACGCCGTCTGATACCTTAAAGCCATACGTTAAGCATTATTATATCTTCAAATCCGATTCAGCCGCCGGGTTTGAAGACACCGTTTTTCCAAGCGGTGATATGGAAATGATATTTAACCTTGGTGAGGGGATTTGGGAGGCGTCAATTAGCGATAAATTTTACAAAACCCCTCCGATAGAATTATGGGGCCAGGTTACTAAACCACTGGCAATAAAGTCAAGCGGCAGGCATACCATGCTTGGTATTAAATTTTTTACGCACTCGGCCGCTTATTTTCTTAACGATGAGATCGGCGTTTTTAACGACCAGGTCTCAGACCTTGCCACTATTATTGGCAACCCGGCAAAAGCTTTACATGAACAGCTTTTAGAAACACCGGATGAGGCAAAAAGAATAAACCTTGTGGAAACTTTCTTGCTGAAAAGATTGATAGCTAATGAGAAAAAATCCTTCAGGATTGATAAGGTGGGCCATATTTTAACGAGTATCAAAAAAGATCCGTTTGAAAACAACCTCGGCGCCATAGCATCCAAATATGGTATCACGCCACGTTACCTGCATAAATTAATTTATCAGCATACCGGCCTTTCGCCAACGATATTCAATAAAATAAGCAGATTCCAGTTCAGCCTAAAGCTAATTGCCAAAAATGACCAGCCTTTTACTGCAATAGCTTACAACAGCGGTTATTTTGACCAGTCGCATTTTATCCGCGATTTTAAATCTTTTACCGGGGTTACCCCCTCGGCATACCTGGAGACTTCGTCTGCTGTAAATTTATTATTAGCCCAATAAATTTAAAACTGTTCCTCTCCGTACAATTCCATCATTTTGCCGTGCAATACCTTTGTTATAATTAATCATTAAACAAAGTAATCGTATGAACCTTTTTGAAACATTTAAACAACTGCACCAGGGGGAAAGCCCATTGCTGTTAGCCAACATCTGGGATGTAAACAGCGCGAAAATATTTGAAACAAGCGGTTACAAGGCCATTGGCGTTTCCAGCCAGGCAGTATCGGATGCCTTTGGCTATGAGGATGGTGAGAACCTGCCATTTGAAGTACTGCTCCAATTGGCTAAAAGGGTGGCAGAAGTGGTTAGCATTCCGTTTTCGGTTGACATGGAAGGCGGGTACAGTCGTACCATTGATGGTATCATTAAAAATATAGACCATTTGCACGATGCCGGCGTTGTTGGAATAAACCTGGAAGATACCGTTCCGGGCGCTGCCAGACAATTTAAACCCGTGGCTGAATTTCAAAAGATACTTTCGGCGGTAGCCGATCATATCAGCCGTAACAATTTGCAGGTGTTTGTAAATATCAGGACTGATGGCTTCCTTTTGGGAATGCCAAATGCCCTTGCCGACACGCTTAGCCGCATAAGAAGTTACGAAAACGCTGGGGCCGACGGCATATTTGTCCCTTGTATCGTTAACAGCGGCGACATCAGCGAAGTGGTTAATGCTACCAGGCTCCCGGTTAATGTTATGTGTATGTCAGCCCTCCCCGGTTTTGACGAATTAGCCTCATTGGGCGTTAAGAGGATCAGCATGGGGCCATTCCTTTTTAACAAGGCAAATGAACATATCGGAAACATGGCAAAAGCAATAATAACCGATAAAAATTTCTCATCCATCCTTTCATAAATAAAAATTCACCAATAAAATAAAAAAGATGAAGCTACCAACAAGGGCGGAAGACGCCCACGCAACACTTGCAGCAGCCTTTAATACAGGTGATGTTGCTACGGTAATGAGCATGTACGATGTAAGCGGCATTATCGTACCTGAACCTAATAAACCTGTATCGGGCAGGGATAAATTTGAGGAATCGATAAAAGCGATCCTGTCTATCAAAGGCCAAATGGAGATAAAAACCGTGTATTGCCTGCAAACCGGTGATATAGCCCTGGGCCGTTCAGAATGGAGTATTACCGATGGCAAAGAAGTCAAAATCAGCGCTAAAGGTATCGAAGTGATGAAACAACAGGCTGATGGCGGCTGGAAAATTATAATTGACCAGGCATTTGGCGCCGAAGCAAACCTAACTGCTTAAAAGCCCCATATAGTAACGATAAGCTCTGCCGACGACTGTTGACAGGGCTTGTTTATTTACCCTCATTTTCCAGGAATATTTTATAAGCAATTTTAGTATTAGATATTTTTTAAATATTTAGCTTTGGGACTTTATGAGTGAAAACGATCAGCAAAACAATGATAAACCAGCGAAAAAAAACACAGCCGGTTCAAAGGGGCGTCCTCGAGGTGGGCAAAAACTTTTGGGCGAGGTAAATGCTGCTGATAAACCGGAAGAAGAGCTGAAAACAAAAAGACCAAAGCAGAAAGCAGCTTCAGGAATAAATAAAGCATCTAACGAAGTTGCCCATGGATATTCAAAATTCAAAATAGAATCCCCGAAATCCGAAACCGACCTCTCAAAATCCGAAATCAAACCGCAGACATCCGAAATCGAACATCCGAAATCCGAAATCCCCATGGAAGTACACCACCATCCCGACCTGGAACATAAGCCGAAGCCCATTAAAGAATACCTGCTGGAGGGTTTTATGATATTTATTGCCGTGATGATGGGCTTTGTGGCTGAGAATATAAGGGAAGCCATAGATAATAGCGACCAGGCAAAGCACCTTACAGAGCAATTGGTACACGACTTGCGTGCCGATACTGCGCAATTAAACTATATAAACAGTAACGAAGGCCTGATAGTTAAATATAATGATACTCTATTTAACATGCTACAGCAGCCCATGGCGAAAATAGATACCAGGCATTTACAAAAAATGGTGGCCAATTCACATAGTATGTGGCTTTTTCACCCGTCGGCGGGCGCAATAGCCGCTATTAAAAATCAGTTGCACCTGAAACAGTTCACCAACTCGGAGCTGATAAATTATTTTTCGAAGTATGAACGGCACATCGAACTGTTGCACATAGCACAGGATATCAACCTGCAATACCAGCGTACCTACCTCGACCCTTTTACAACGCAGCATTTTACGCCTGCAAACCTGGTTGCCGCCTTTGATAATGCTGGCCACCCGACAGCACAAATGCGCAACCTAACCCAGCCTGACCTGGATCAACTGGCTACGGATATGGTAATGATCAGGCTTATCACCAGGGAAATGGTGACTGATAACAGGATGGTGAAAGCAGATGCTGTGGACTTGCTGCAATACGTTAAAAAGCAGTATGGGGTGGATGGGGAGTAGCGGGGAGGTTGATTGGATTAAAACTCCTGTCGTTTAGCTTATATACATATAACATATATATGTGTGGAAGCTGGAAGCTTCCGCCATGCCGCACTACGGGTTACGCTTCGCTAAACCCGCGGCAGCGTTGTTTTTTAATATTTTTTTTGCCAAAAGCCTGTACAACTTAAAAGGATTTATTATTTTAGCTCATCATAAATCTTTTTCACTATTTACCTGAAACGGCTTGCCCACGAATGTCAATGAACAGGTAAATCCAATTAAAAACACAGAAAATGTCACATCAAGTAATTACAGATGACCGGGTACTTACTTTGCCCGGTTTAAATACACCCGGCCACAAGGTGGAGGGTGTTCAGTTTGCAGGTTATTCATTAGTTAGGGGTAATGTGAACCCTGACGGGCCGGATGCAGGGTTATTCTATTGGTTTGCAGGCACAGATGACTATGCCGACCGTCCAACAGTTATTTGGACTAACGGCGGCCCTGGATCGAGCAGTTTCTGGGGGTTTTTTCTTGAAAACGGCCCCTACGAGGTGTCAATTGCCGAAGGCCCTGAGCCGGTTATGACCGTTACGGCCCGCAAACATGCCTGGAACCAATATGTTAATTACATGATATTTGAACACCCCCTAAGTGTTACCATATCGTTTGCTAAAGACGAGCAGGTGCCTAAGACAGTAGAGCAGGGGATGGAGGAATATTACCAGGCATTGCTTAATTTCCTGGCCAAACATCCTGAAATAGCTAAAAATCCAATTATCCTTGCCGGGGAGTCATATGCGGGTACTTATCTGCCACCCCTTGCCAAGTTAATTGTGGCTGGGAATGCCAAAGCTGGCCATACCACGATTGATTTGCGCGGGACAGTGCTGCTTGACGCCTGGGTTGACCCATGGGTGCAAATGGCCTCGGATACGACTTATGCGTTCAATCATGGCATTATCTCCGCCCAACAAAAGGAAATACTTGATAAGAATGTAAGTCTGCCTGTAATTAACGATGAGATACAAAAGTTGAGCGGTGTTTATATGGCCAATATAGCGCAGGCAATGGACCCTTCATTTGACCCGGTTATGAAATACCTCAATGATGACGGCTTCCGCAAAGCCGTACATGCGCCCCTTGTGGGGCCGGGTACGACCGTAACCCAAAACTGGTCGGCTGTGGTATCCAAAAACTATACCCCGCAGGTTAACGATAGTTATGCACATATAGTCAGAGAATTGCTGGAGGATGCGGAGCATGAGGGTAAATTTAAACAGCGTATCCTGGTCATTTCGGGCCTTAATGATGCCAAGGACTGCAATTTCCTGGGCACGGGCGAATGGCTCAACAAACTGGATGGTATTGCTGCCGCCGAGTTTAAGCTGGCAGGCACAACACAATGGCTGCATCCCGTAACCAAAGAAGTGATCGGCTTCGAGCAAAAGGGAAGCCTGCTAAGCTGGCTAAAGGTACTCAATGCAGGCCACCTTGCTGTGCTCGACCAGCCGCTGCTGATACAGTATATTTTGAGTTCGGTGGATTTGGGTGAAAAATAATTTTGGACAGAATAATTTTCTGCTGTAAGCTCTCAATACTGGTTTTTTTAGTTAAATGAACGCCTGAACTCCAAAGGCGAGAGGTTGGTTTTTGTCTTGAATAATTTGCTGAAAGATTGCGGATGTTCAAAACCTAATTCGTACGCAATTTCGCTTACTGATAAGCCTGTGATGGATAGTTTTTCCTTTGCCTTTTCTATCAGTTTATCATGTATATGTTGCTGGGTACTCTGGCCTGTTAAAGTTTTAAGCGATCCGCTTAAATAATTGGGCGACACATTTAAAGCTTCTGCAATGGATTGAACAGTAGGCAGCCCTTTTTTCGACAATGTATCGCCGTTAAAATACGCTGCAAGTATATCTTCCAGGCGATCAAGAAGCAGATGATTGGCTATTTTTCGGGTGATGAACTGACGATGATAAAATCTTTCCGAATAATTGAACAATAATTCCAATTGCGCAATAATGATGTCCTGGCTGAATTTATCGATGTTAGAACGGTATTCCTGCTCAATGCTTTGCATCATGCCTGTTATCGTTATTTCCTCCTTTTCGGAGAGATATAATGCTTCGTTTACCGAATAATCAAAATATTCATATTTTTTTATTGTTTTGGCCAATGAGGTATTCCACAAAAAATCGGGATGGATGAGTAACAGCCATCCCGAATGTTTTAGTTCCTTCTCCTTATCAAATTCTATCCCAAAAATCTGGCCTGGCGACATGAAAAACATAATACCCTCATCAAAATCATATTCCTGCTGCCCGTATTTCATTCTGGCATTAAAATTCCTTTTAAGCGAGATCGAATAAAAATCAAACACCAGGCTTATTGATCTGGCATCGGGCAAACGTTTAATCGATTCAAAATTTACTACCGTGATTAATGGATGCTCCGGTTTTGGAAGCCCCATAAGCCGGTGGTACTCGCTTATCGTCTTAATCCGGTGAGGTTGCTTGTTTGTCATACCACAATATACTTATTTTTGGTTAAAGACAGCTGCAAATTCTTTTGCAAAATCTGTCAGCTTTACTTTGCCCAAAATCGTCGGCTTGTTGCGGTTATAATCTTCATATAATACACCGGTAGCCCGGCTTGCATTCATTTCCACCAAACCTTTGGCAATATTGGGGTTCATTCCTGCTGCTATCATCCCATTTAGCATTTGCTCATCAGGAATGGCCAGCCATTTTAAATCCAGTTTGCCGATAGCTTCGCCTAAAATACCTGCCACTTCATTTGGCGAAACTACGTCGCTTGCTATATAACGAACTATTCTGCCGTCAAAAGGTTTTTCCATTTCTTCGGCTATAACAGCCGCAATATCAAAAGGTGAAACCCAGGGGTCTTTAACATCACCTCCGTAATTGGAAACTATGGCCCCTTGTGTTTTTATGGTTGGTATAAACGCAAGCATATTGTAGTAAAAACCAACAGGATGCATAAATTTAATAGAAACATCGTCAGGCAGTTCCCTCAAAATATTTTCTACATTGTAATGAAAAGCAAGAATGCCGTTGCCTTTGTCGGTATGTGCGCCAATGCTGCTGAGATGCACCACTCGCTTTACGCCCGACTGTTGAATGGCTTGTTTGTAATTACGGCCAATATTGGTAATAGCAGCCATGAGGTCGAGGTCAGGATCGAAGAAACTGTTTGCGCCATGCGTTTCCATCACATAAACTATATCTGCCCCTTCGAAAGTGGCTGATAAAAAATCAGCGTCCTCCATTGTGCCGATTGCGGCGCTGGCGCCCAATGCTTCAATGGCTGCTTGTTTTTCGGCCTTGCTGCTGATAACCGTAACCGCATGCCCTTTTTGCACTAACTCCTCTGTCAGTGGCCTGCTAATGTGTCCTAATGAACCTGTTACTATGATTTTCATGTTTTTAATGTTTTTTTGATATTGCAAAGGTGCGTACCAAAAAATAAGCCGATGTAGCCGAATCTACTATTGTTGTAGTCAAAATATGGGGTAATTTACAGTAAGCGCCAGAATATACAAGCAATTGGTGCTTTTCCGATTAATTCTCCAGGTAACCAAATAAAAAAAGGGTGTTTTCACCCCTTTTACATTTTCAGTTTAAAGTCAGTATAGTTATTTGCTTACCATTTGTTGTAAGTGTGCGGGATAGCGGGCGCCCTCTATCTGTATTTGTGCAGCTGCCTCTTCTATACTTTTTAGATCATCTGTGGTGAGTACTACATTAACCGCGTTGATATTTTCCTCCAGTCGATGTAACTTGGTAGTGCCCGGAATTGGGATAATCCAGGGTTTTTGCGCCAAAAGCCAGGCCAATGCTATTTGCGCAGGCGTCGCATTTTTTTGCGATGCAATGCTGGTCATCAAATCAACCATTACCTGGTTTGCTTTCCGGGCTTCCGGTGTAAAACGCGGAACTATATTGCGGAAGTCTGTTTTGTCAAAGGTCGTGTTTTCATCGATAGCGCCTGTCAGGAAGCCTTTGCCAAGGGGGCTGAAAGGTACAAAGCCAATGCCGAGTTCTTCCAGTGTAGGTATAACTTCTTGTTCCGGCTCCCGCCACCATAGCGAATATTCACTTTGCAAAGCGGCTACAGGTTGAACTGCGTGCGCTTTGTGGATAGTTGCCGCACCCGCTTCGGACATGCCGAAGTGCTTTACTTTTCCTTCCTGTATCAAGTCCTTCACTGTCCCGGCCACATCCTCGATGGGTACGTTTGGATCCACACGGTGCTGATAAAACAGGTCGATACGGTCGGTTTTTAGTCTTTTCAGCGATGCTTCTGCAACTTTCCTGATATTTTCAGGCTGGCTGTTGGTGCCTTTTGCCGGTACGGCGCCTTCAAAACCGAATTTGGTAGCTATCACCACCTGGTCGCGAAATGGCGCAAGCGCTTCACCAAGCAGTTCTTCGTTTTTATACGGCCCGTAGGCTTCCGCACTGTCAAAAAATGTTATGCCACGTTCAAAGGCTATTCGCAAGAGCTTAATTGCATCCTGTATATCTGTGGCCGGCCCGTAGCCGAAGCTTAGCCCCATGCAGCCCAGGCCCAGGGCTGATACTTCGAGGCCGCTATTTCCTAATTTTCTTTTTTGCATTATTGTACCCCCTTTTTAGTTTATTTGTTATCAAAGTTATTATATGCTTCGTCGCTTACTTGTTCCATCCAATCCACCTGCGAACCGTTAAGCTTTTCCTGTATGGCAATATGGGTCATCGCTGTAGTAGCAGTTCCGCCGTGCCAGTGTTTTTCGTCCGGCAAAAAATATACAACATCGCCCGGCCTTATCTCGTGCTTTTCGCCGCCCTCGCGCTGCACCCATCCGCATCCTGCTGTAACTATCAGCGTTTGGCCCAATGGATGTGTGTGCCAGGCGGTGCGGGCGCCAGGTTCAAAAGTAACCAGCGCCATTGCCACGCGTGACGGTTCCGGCGGATTAATAAGCGGATCGATACGTACCGTTCCGGTAAAATACGCTTCGGAACCTTTGCTTGAAGGTTGCGAGCCTATGCGTTTAATTTCCATGATCTTGTTTTTGATAGAATAAAGATCTTAATTATTATTGGTTAAACATTTTCCTTATAAGCAAGAGAGACTGATAGCTCACGATAAGCATCGATCTGTTGCTGAAGTATATCTATCGCCTGCTCTGCTGTGCCTATAGCATCTGCACCGGCAATAAACCGGCGGGGCGGCTGCTCCTTAGCTGAAATGACGATCAAAGCCTGCGCCAGTTTGGCCGGGTCGCCGGATTGCCGGCCGTTCTGGCTCTTCCAAAATGCAATTTGATTTGTCCTGCGCACATTATAGGCTTCAATATGCAGTTCCGCGTAATCCGTTGATTCGTCGGTAAGAAGTTCGGTACGGAAGAAGCCCGGATTAACGATGATGGTATGGATACCAAAGGGTTCCACTTCGGCTTGTAATGCCTGCATCCAGCCTTCAATTGCAAATTTTGATGCGCAGTAAGCGGCACAAAACTCAAAGCCAATTAAGCCGCCACTTGACGATATAGTGATAACCTGGCCCGAGCGTTGGGTACGCATCACCGGCAGCACGGCCCGGGTGACATTCATCGGGCCTAACAGGCTTACATTTAGCTGCATTGCTATTTGCTCCTGCGTCAATTCTTCAAAATAGCCTGCATAAAAACTTGCGGCGTTATTAACCAGCACATCTATACTTCCAAATTGTTGAACCGCAGTTTCCACTGCCAATTTTGCATCGGCGTAGCTGGTAACGTCCAGTTTCACAACCAACAGGTCCCTGGATTCTCCAAGGGCATGTGCCACTTTTTCAACATTACGGCCAGTAGCTACCACTTTGTGACCGGCAGCAAGGGCTGCCTTAGCTATATCAACACCCATTCCGCGCCCCGCGCCTGTGATGAACCAAACTTTTTGATCGCTCATTTTATTTGTGATTTGTTATTTTAATTTGTTTAAGCCCAGCGGCATTTTGCCTCACTGCTCTGCAAAACAAAAGTCAGGCCTATTTTTTTATTGATTGTTATACGGATTACGGTATTACTTACCATTATTACTGATACATAATTACTGATAGGATAGAAAGCTAATGAAGCAGTATCTTTGAATAAGAAAAAAATAAAATGTTATGGACGAAATCATGAGGTTTGATAGCGTTAGTCAATATAACGCTTATAACAGCAATGAAACGCGGCATCCGCTTGCAGGTGTAATTGATTTTTCAAAGGCAGGACAAAGACAAAATGCCCGGATAAACTTTGGGTTTTATACAGTGTTCCTGAAGGAAATTAAATGCGGTGATTTACGCTATGGATGCAATTATTATGATTACGAGGAAGGCACATTGGTTTTCGTAGCGCCGGGCCAGGTGATTGGCATTGAAAGTAATGGTGAATATTATAAACCACAGGGGTATGCATTAGTGTTCCATCCGGACCTGATCCGCGGCACTGCGCTTAGTAAACATATGAATGATTATACTTTCTTTTCTTATGAAGTACATGAGGCGCTTCATTTATCAGAACGTGAGCGGCAAATAGTTTTGGACTGTTTTGCAAAAATTGAATTTGAGCTGAACCACGCCATCGATAAACATAGCAAAACGCTCATCGCCTCCAATATCGAACTGTTTCTTAATTATTGCGCACGTTTTTACGACCGTCAGTTCATCACCCGCGACAGCGCGCATAAAGGTATTTTAGAAAGATTTGAAGGGCTGCTTAATGATTATTTCGAGTCTGATAAGCCTCAAACATTGGGTCTTCCTTCTGTAGCTTATTGCGCCGTGCAATTGAATTTATCGGCCAATTATTTTGGCGACCTGATAAAAAAAGAAACTGGCAGATCGGCACAAGAATACATACAATCCAAATTGATGGATATTGCCAAAGAGCAAATATTTGATAGAAGGAAATCGGTTAGCGAAATTGCTTATGGCTTAGGATTTAAATACCCCCAGCATTTTACGCGTTTATTTAAGCAACGTGTAGGGTACTCGCCTAATGAATACCGGATGCTTAATTGATCCCTTTTCATAAAACTATAAACCGTCAACACGGCCCCAATTTATCATTCCTGATTATATCGTTGGCCATGATGACAGTCTTTAGAATACTTTAAACCCGATTCGTTACTTATAATCCTTTCAAACCCTGGAGAACGCTTGTATAATCCGGTTTCTTCACTATGTTTTTGTCAAACAGCAGCGGAAATTCCGGCACTGTCGGTGTATTTAACCAACTTTCATTATCTGTTAACCCCCACACGGTTATGCCAAACCGCTGTGCGGCAGGCACGTTTTTCAAGTACGATTGCACAACATATTTATACATCGCGGCCTGTGACGCAAGTGTTGCAGCATCAGGGGTAAAAGTGCTTGATTTTGCAAGATTTACAGCGATGTCCAATTCTGATACCCTAACCAGTAAGCCGGTTTGTGCCAACTTTATAAATGCGTTATCAATACTTGATTGCGTGGTTTGCAGGTTAATATGCATCTGTGTACCAATACCATCAATCTTTGCGCCTTGCGCCCGCAATTGACCTACATAAGAGATAAGAGAGTCAAGTTTGAAGTCATATTCCAGGTTATACTCATTTATAAAAAGCAACGCGTTGGGGTCTGCCGCTTTAGCATATTGAAACGCTTTAAGACCATAATTACGCCCTAAGTATTGCGACCATAAAAACTCGGTACTGATATCTGCTGCCGGTATGGTATAATTGGACGCATCGCGTAAAGCACCTGTCCCATCAGACATTGGTTCATTAACCACATCCCAGGCTTTTATTTTTCCTTTGTAATGGGTAACAGTTGTCGTAATAAATTTTTTGAGTGCTGTGTCAATTACTGCGGCAGTTTGGGCGGGAGTTGGCGGGGTTATGGATCCGCTGGATGGGTCAGTCACTGATACATTATCAATAACATAAACACCCGCAGCCGGAAAGTTGAACCTTAAAATTGGCATCGGTTCAGTTATAGTAACGTTCCAGGTATAAGTTGCCCAGCCCGGAGTGGTTGTCAGGTCATCCTGCTGATAGGCTGTATTTTGCATCACAAGCCTTACTGTACCCGCAGCAGCGGACTTAATGGATGCTGTAACCGTATAAGTTTTATTCGGGGTAACCGTAAAAGCGGTCCCGATAGATTGTATATCATAAGCATTGGCCCCCGGCGTAGTAACGGTAACCTGCATTGCCCTTGAGCCGCCATCATTGTCATCTGTTACGGCGCTAAAAGAGCCTACTGCCGTGCCGCCAACAAGATTTGTCCATCCTGTGAAGGTGGATCCTGCACCAGCCTCAAAGTCGCCATATTGCATTAAATTTACCAATGGGCCATTCTGCTTATTTAAAGCACTTATAAGCCCGTTTAAATAGGTAGCGTTTTGCTGCATATACCAGCACAGGTTATGTCCAAATACCTGCAGGCCGTTGTTTGCACAAATGGTATACAAAGCATCTGCTGTGGTATAATTAAAGCTACCATCATTTTGCACGATAGAGCCGTATTTCAATTCGTTGCCGAAAGTTACATAGTTGGCTTCTTTTTTAACTGTGGCTACGTAAGCAGCATTGGTTGACATGGTGCCGTAGAGAACTGCAAACCCAAAATTAGGGAAAGCGGAACTTGTTTGAGCGGTACCCCTAAGTGTCGCAGTATCTGAAATAGCATTGCCTGTCGGATTCCCGGTATTTGTAGTAACATTATCCTGGCTTTTAGCGGGGTTATCCTTTTTGCAGGAATAAATCAGCATAGCGAGGGTGATGTAAATAATTAAATAACTTCGTTTTTTTAAATAATTTTTCATTTTGAATATTTGTTAGTTAGTTCAACTTTTTGATTCTTATCTATTCTAATTCTATCTCATTTTATCGGGTTTGCAAAAAAAACGCCACCCTTGCGGCAGCGCTTTTGCTTTAAATCAACTTATTGAGAAATCAAATAAATTCTAAATTTTCCACGTATATTTTCCATGGAGTGTTTACACCATAATTTTGAAGTACAATCCCGCCAAACTACCCGGATGTCCCCAGGAACTCAACCGGGCGATAAAATCCAATTAAACAATTAGCATTAGCCATCATTTCGGCAGATATCAATTGGAGCATATAACCCAAAAGCAGTTATTATTCCTTAAAAAATCAACCCGACCAGGTTTAATTGGTTTAACAGGATAAAGATAAAAACAATATTTACTATAACAATCGATTGCAGTATATTGTTTTACTATTAATGAATGATTTTTTAATTTTAAAGCCCCATAATGGATAGGCCAAATGCCTTTTTTTTAAATAAATTAGCAATCGATTGCTTAGTTTTAAAGCAGTACTGTGTTTGATTATACACAAAAGTAATTGCGATGGTTGGACGCTATTAAATATTCCGGATTTAAACGGCATCAAAACAAGTGCTTTGAAGCGAATGCCCTTCCTGAACCTGATTTAAGGTAATTTTCAAATTCATAGGCCTTATATCTATCGGGGAACGAACAGCACCATACCAGTTTTAATGGAAGATGCGGCTTAGTTGCGGGGACGTATCCTTTTTTATGGCGGGCATATCTTTCTTTAAGGTTTACGGTACATCCAACGTAGTGCTTGCCGTTGCTAAGTTCAAGGATGTAAACATAAATACCACACGAGACCGTTAATTGTGGCTCAAAATAAGAAAAGCCCGACAAAATTTACGTTTTATCGGGCTTTTAGTTTTATTCTCCGTTTCCGCAAGGTTCAGTTGATCTTCATCCTCTGAAATTCGTTACGGCGAGCGGGCCTCCTTCGCAGCTTCTGGCGGACTTTGTCCGCCGAAGCCCGCTTCGGCGGCCGAAGGCGGAGAGCTAGGGATTCGAACCCCAGGAACCGGTAAAGGTTCAACAGTTTTCAAGACTGCCGCAATCGACCACTCTGCCAGCTCTCCGGGGTCAAAAGTACAAAACCGGGCTGAATTGGCAAACTTGATTTGAGTTTTTTTAAAATTGGTTAAGTATTTGATTAAGAGGATTGTTTATTGGGTTTGTTGGGTTTATTGGGTGAGTGGTTGATTTTAACATTGATTTAACATGTCAGTTTTTGACCGCGAACGCTTTAGATTTTTATCATTTTGATAAGAAAAACCCCTAATCGACAACCCACCTAATCAACTCAATCAACCACTCACTTAATCAACCAATCAACCAATTCTCCTGAACGCATTGAACATCGGTTTTACAATTTTGATGTTGCGCTTCGAAAAATCAATACTGGCGTTTAGCTCAAAGCCTATCAATAATATAAGGCAGTTTAAATACAGCCACAACATCAGTATGATGAGTGTGCCCAATGAGCCGTAAACCTTGTTGTACGATGAGAAATGATTGATATAATAATTAAAACCCATCGAAGTAAGCACCGCAAGGCTGGTAGCCATTATAGAACCAGTGCTTAGAAATTTCCATTTTTCTTTATTCGCCGGGCCGTAGCGGTACAACAGGGAGATGGAGAAAAAAAATATCGCTATCACAATTACCCAGCGTGAAAATCCAATTAAGTAAACCCAGAAATGGCCCTTACGGTCGATGTGTGATTGTAAATAACTGATGATCGATTCGCTCCCGATCATAACCGTTATAGCCGTTAGCAGCGCAATACTTATCAATATGGTTAGCGCTATAGCTATCAGGCGCCTTGTCCACCATTGCCTTTTTTCAACAACCAATGATGACCGGTTAAACGCTCGCATTAAATTGATTATTCCATTTGTAGCAAAATACAGGGCGGTCACAAAACCCAGGGACAATAATTTAACGTTATGGATCTTTACAATATATTCAATGGTCGATTGGAATGCCATATAGGCGTTATAAGGCAAAACGGTTGAAAGCAAATTAAGTAACTGTCCCTGGAAATTATGAATGGGTATAAACGGGATAAGTGTAAATAAAAATATTGTTGCCGGGAAAAACGCCAGCATAAAGTTGAACGCCAACGATGAAGCCCGGTTAAATAAAGTACGCTCCTGTATCTCGTGCGCAAAAAAAGCAGCCACATCGTAAAAGGGGAGTGGGTAAAAACCTGGTAAAATATAGGTTTTTGACCATGCGATAAACCTGCGGTAAAATTTAAAGCGCAGTAAAAAACGATGCGTCCACTTCATTTAACCCAAAGCTACTCAAAAAAAGGTTTCAACCTGTCCAAAAAATCCTGTGGAGGCAAGCATGGGCGGTTGGTTTTCATGCTTACAAATACAAGCAGGGTTTCGCCGGTATTTATCAGTTCCTGTTTCTCGTTAAAAAGCTCGTACCTGAAAAATATCCTCACGCCGGGCAATTTGTCCATTATCACATTTATGGTAATTTCCTCGTCGTACAGTGCCGGTTTAAGGTATTTACAATGCAGTTCCATCACAGGCATTTTAATGCCTGATTCTTCCATACCGCTATAGGTGAGGCCCAGGCTGCGCAGCATTTCTACGCGGCCAACTTCGTAAAATTCGGCATAGTTACCATAGTACATATAGCCCATCTGGTCGGTTTCACCGTAGCGTACCCTTAACTTGGTTGAGTGCTGAAACATTACCGTTTTATATTTCTTTCGTTAAGGGCCTGCTGGTATTTATGTGCATTGATCTCGTGATCGGCTGCATTGGTGGCAAAATTATGGTAGCCCGAGAAATCTTCTTTGGCGCACATATAGATGTAGTCGTTTTTTTGATAATTGAGCACAGCATTAACGGCATTAACAGATGGCATCATTATTGGCCCAGGCGGCAAACCAGTGTGCAGGTAAGTGTTATAAGGCGAATTGATGGATAAATACTTTTTAAGAACACGATGAATCGTGAAATCATTTTCTGCAAAAATTACAGTGGGGTCCGATTCCAGCTTCATGCCCTTTTTAAGACGGTTTAAATACAGGCCGGCAATAGTTGGCATTTCATCATCATGCAACGCTTCGCCATCAACTATGGAGGCTAAAATGGATACCTGTATTGGGCTGAGATCTATAGCCGCAGCTTTAGCTTTGCGTTCTGGCGTCCAGAATTTTTCGTAATTGGCATACATGCGCTTAAAAAACTTTTCGGGCGATGTATTCCAGTATATCTGGTAAGTGTTCGGCAAAAACATGGTGTATACATTATCCGGCGTAAAGCCATATTGCTGCAAATAAGATGTAGAGTCCAGCAGCTGAAGGATAGCAATTGAATCGGGCTCTATCTTTTTCGAAACGAAGCCGGCAAATTGCTCTTTCAGCCTTAAATTATGAAACGACAGCGTAACCGGTTCCTGTGTGCCGGAGGCCAGCATGTTTATTAGCTTTCGGTTGCTCATGCCTTCGTGCAGACGGTACCTGCCAGGCTTGACACGGGTTACATAATTCATGTTTTGCGCCGACCAATAAAACGTGGCGTTGTCTTTCACCATACCATCTTTTTTAATGGTATCAAAAACATCGTTAAAAGTTGCCCCGGTGCGTATGTATAAATATTCTTTATTGCCGGTGACATTAGGGCCGAAGTATTTGAGGTAATAATTAAGCCCTGTGAACCCAAGCGCTATGATCAGTATGATCACCATGACAACTATAAACTTTTTTAAGGTGCTGCCTGATGCTTTTTTTTTAGTCATTTTTAAAAAGTGTTATTTTAATTTTTGCACTGCCAGCAGCCCACCCATTAAATTCCGTGGCCGCTGGTAACCTTTTTCTGTTAGTATTTTACAAGCCGTTTCGCTTCGTAAGCCAATTTTACATATAACAATGATCTCATCAGTTTTGTTATAACCAGAGCCATCAATGTTTTCATTAAATTTTGATAAAGGGATGTTTTTACCCCCGACATTAAAAGTGTGATATTCAATTTCTTCACGGACATCGATCAAATTTAGCTTTTCACCTCCGTTTAACCTTGTTAACAGTTCGTGTGCATCAATTGCCGCCATCCGCTTTTTTACCCTGTGTAACTGTTAAGTTAATACGTGTCCCCAGGCTAACCTTGCTTACCGAATCGGTTTTCATTGGTGATTGTGACACAACAGTAAGGCTCGTTGAATCAGAAATAGTTCCCTGGTATGTAATGGTTCCAAGCGTTAATCCTGATCCTTTTATAGAAAATTTTACAGCATCCAGGTCCTGGTTGGTAAAGTCGGGGATATCTACTTCACTGGCGCCTTCGCCGTTTCCGAGCACAAGGTCGAGCTTTGAGCCTTTTGGGATTTTTGTACCGGGCCGAATGGCTTGCCCGGCAAACTTTACTTCCAATACACGGTCGCGGGCTATATCTGCTTTGTAGGTGGTGTCGCCAACTTTTAAGCCATAATTAGCAATGGTAGCAATCGCTTCACGGTAAGTATAGGGCGTAAGATCAGGCAGGGACACAGGTGGCGCAAGACGGGTGACCACGGTTAAATAAATGGTACGGTTTTCTTTTACATTGGTCCCGGGATCAGGGTCTTGTTCAACTACTGCACCTGGTGGCTGGTCGAGTACATAAACAGAGTCTATTTTATACTGGAACCCCTGGTCGCCTAATAAACTAATGGCCTTTTCAACAGTCAACCCTTTTAATTGAGGTACCTGTATCCCTTCGCCGTGCCGGGTATAAAAGCTTAAGCTAAAAGAAATGATAAGAACAAGTAAAAACACCGATCCTACTGCTAACAGCAGGTTAATGCGGAAGGGTTTTGTTTTTAAATAAGCCCAAAATTTATTCATTTATATTTCACTGTAAATAGACATCAAACATAGGAATTTTTTATTTCGGAATGCGGATGTTCGATTTCGGATTTGAAATTATTTCGGAATTGGTTATTTTGGTAGGGGAAGACTTAAAAAAGGATCAGAATAAATAGCGCAAATCAAAAAAGTCTAATTAAACAATAAAAAAATCCGAAATCCGAAATCCAATATCCGAAATCAGATTATCTTTGAAAACTATGAGCACCAAAAATATTGCCCTTCTGGCCGGCGGGTTTTCCGGCGAATATGATGTATCTATCAACAGCGCTGAAAATATTGCCGCCAATTTAAGCGCTGATAAATATAAAGTTTATACCATATTGGTTAACCGTGATCGCTGGTTTTATGAAGCGGAAAACGACAGCTTTGACGTTGATAAAAATGATTTTAGCCTTACAATGAACGGCGAAAAAGTAAAGTTCGACTTTGCATTCATCACCATTCATGGTACACCCGGCGAGGATGGTAAGATGCAGGGCTACCTGGATATGCTGGCCATCCCTTACAATACCTGCGATGCTACTACCTCGGCCATTACTATGAACAAAGCCTATACCAAAGCTATCGTTGAAAGCATCCATGGCCTGCATACCGCCCGTTCGCTGCGCTTGTTTGAGAGGGATATGCACGATGTTGCCATTATTGCGGCAAGCCTAAAGTTTCCGCTTTTTATAAAACCAAATAACGGGGGAAGTAGCGTAGGGATGAGCAAGGTGCATAATGTTGCGGGTTTGCCCGAGGCTTTACAGCGGGCTTTTAAAGAGGATAACCAAATATTGATTGAGGAATTTATAAAAGGCCGGGAATTTAGTATTGGCGTTGCAAGGCTTCAGGGTAATATAAAAGTGTTGCCCGCTACCGAGATCATTAGTACAAAAGAGTTTTTTGATTATGAGGCCAAATACTCCCCTGGTATGTCCGAGGAAATAACACCGGCTGATTTGCCGCAATACAAAATGGAAGAAATTGCCGGAATTGTAACGGAAATTTATCTTCGCCTTAATTGTAAAGGCATGGTACGGGTAGATTTTATTTTACTTAAAGATACTAATGATTTTTACTTCATCGAGGTGAATACCACACCGGGACAATCGGCTGCCAGCCTAATACCGCAGCAGGTAAGGGCTGCTGGGATGAATTTGATGGCGTTTTATGGGGAGTTAATAGAGGGACATTAATCACTAATAGGTAGGCATTGGTTATGTTGTTATTGTACTTTATCAGCGTGTGTCTGAAATGATTGGCTAAATATTTGGTTTTACGGATTTATTTGCTTTGATTAGTAAAACCTGAATAACCGCTGATAAACGACCATCATGATAAAACTACGTACTGCTTGCTATTTAGTAGTCTTGTCCTTATTATGCTGCAGGAAGCCATACGGCCCCCCGGCGATAAATTCGCCCGGGAGTTACCTCGTTGTCGAAGGAGTGATCAATCCCGGCAGCGATTCAACCATCATTAAACTTAGTAAAACCGTTAAGCTGAGTTCGGCAACGCCGTTAAACCCTGCTTTGGGAGCCACGGTTACCGTGGAAAGTAACCAGGGTAGCAGTTGTCCTTTGATTGATGTTAACAATGACGGAAACTATAGCGCTGCCGCACTAAACCTTCCTGGGTCGCAACAGTACCGCCTCAAAATTAATACCAGCGACGGACGACAATATGTATCGGACTTTGTACCTGTAAAGTTAACCCCAGCTATAGATAGCGTGGGTTATGTTCTAACAAACAACAATGTACAACTTTATGTGAATGCGCATGACCCTGCTAACAATACCCATTATTACCGCTGGGACTATGAGGAAACATGGATATTTCATTCAAAATATTTTTCGGACCTTGTCGTTAATACAAATACCGCCAGTATTGCGTTTCGTACGCCGGCCCAGCAAATATATACTTGCTTTGGAAATGATGCATCTTCAAACATCGACTTGGGGTCGACAGCTAATTTAAGCCAGGATGTAGTGTACCAGGCGCCTTTGACCAAAATACCGTTTACGTCCGAAAAATTTGAAGAAAAATATTCTATCCTGGTGCAGCAATATGCATTAACCGGCGATGCTTATACCTTTTATCAAAACCTGAAAAAAAACACGGAGCAGCTCGGAAGTATTTTTGATGCCCAGCCTTCGCAGATAAACGGAAACATACATTGCCTTACTAATCCTAACGAGCCGGTAATTGGTTATATTTCTGCCACAAATGTACAATCGAAAAGGATATTTCTTTTAAATAGTATACTCCCGCCGCTCACTATGGCTACTTATCCGTATGATTGTGAACAGGATACCCTTCCAATTAACGGTGATCTGACAACGTTGCTTGGCCCCCCATACGTTTTCATACCAATCAATTTAGCGTATAATAAAAAGGGTGTCTTTGTCGGCTATTTGTACAGTAGGCCGCTTTGCGTTGATTGCACATTAAGGGGTACAATAACACAGCCATCATTCTGGAAATAATGCCGAGCCCTGTTAAACAGGTAGCGATAATTAATTTAGCAGGAAATAATGCAGATTTTACCCCTTTCCGTAACAATTAAAAACCATCTCCACTTTTTTTACCGCCTTACCCTAATTTCTTATAAATTTAGGCCTTTATTATAAACTACCCCGTTTACATAAAACTAATTGAAATGAGAGCCCCGTTTTTTGCCTTGCTTTTTGCCTGCCTTTTTTTTACTGTTAATGCCCAGCTAACTACTGCTAAACTTTTTGACGACCATATGGTATTGCAACGTAACCAGCCGGTTCCGGTATGGGGCTGGTGCGCTAAAAAGGCTGAAGTTAAGGTTGAGTTTAACGGACAAGCAGTGAGCGCCAGGGCAGATGGCCAGGGTTATTGGAAGGCAATATTAAAACCCATGCCCGAAGGCGGCCCATACGTGATGAAAATATCGTCGGACAATAACCACCTAACATATAGCGATGTGATGCTTGGCGAGGTTTGGATATGCTCGGGTCAGTCCAATATGGAGTTCCAGTTAAAAAATGCGCTGGGTTATAAGGATGAACAAAAAGTTGCGGCGCAGCAAACTATCCGCCAGTTTCATGTGCCTGATACTATAAGTTTGACACCCGAAAAAGACCTGCGCCATGGGCAATGGGTAAAAGCGGATACCAATACTGTTGGTGATTTTACCGCCGTGGGTTATTTTTTTGCAAAAAAATTAAGCCAAACGTTGCATGTCACGGTAGGTTTGATCCATAGCAGTTGGGGCGGTACTCAAGTAGAGGACTGGATAAGCAAGGATGCCATGTTAGCGTCACCAGAATTAGGCGCCGCGGCAAAAACCTTACCCGCTAACTGGGACGACATGAAAGTTAGGGTTGATAAACAATTAAAGGCCTATGTTTACCGCAACCAACCCGTAGTAAATTATACGCCCGAAGAACTTGCCGGCGAACCAGCTTCGTTCTTTGCCTCATGGCAAAACGGTAATGCTCCGGGCGCATGGGAGTGGATGGGCAAGCTATATTCATACAGGGGCCAGGGCTTTATGCAAAAAACCATAAAACTTGATAGTTCATATTCAAAACATACATCAATTTTGCGTTTGGGGACAACGGATGCCGACCTTGATATTTATATCAACGGAAAACAGGTTCAGAAAGGGACATTAACGGGCACTTACCAGGTTGACTTGCCGGCCGGGACATGGAAAGGCGGCGATAATAGTCTGCTGATCAACTTAATGTCGAAACAAAAAAATCCTTCCTGGTTTGGTATTGGCCTCAATGCCTTTGGGAACGATCTTTATGTGCGTTTCGCAGATACTACCGTGAATTTAGCCGATGGAAACTGGCGTGTAATGCCGGATTTAAGCAAACCTTACCATTTTGATTTTTTGCCAAATAATTCGGGCGTAATGCTTTATAACTCGATGATCAATCCTTTGATACCTTTTGCTATTGCGGGCGTATTATGGTACCAGGGCGAATCAAATGTCGACAGATCGTATCAATACAAAACTTCATTTCCGCTGATGATTACCGATTGGCGTAGTAGGTGGAAACAAAATTTCCCGTTTTTATTCGTTCAAATATCTTCTTTCGGGGGCTTCCAAAACAGTAATATCGGCAGCGGCTGGGCCGAATTGAGGGAGGCACAAAACGCAGCGCTGCAACTGCCTAACACAGGGTTGGCAGTGACCACCGATATTGGCGATCCTTTTAATATTCATCCCAAAGATAAACTTGATGTTGGCTATAGATTGGCTAACAAGGCGTTGAGTTCGGTTTATCATATGAATGGCTTTCCCGAGAGCCCGTTGTTCAGTTCGGCTGATTTTAGTGGCGGGGCCGCTATTGTAAGCTTTGCCCATGCCGAAAATGGCCTGATGGCAAAGGATAAATATGGTTACGTGCGCGGTTTTGAAGTTGCCGGGGCTGATCATAAATTTTACTATGCACAAGCTGCTATTACAGATGATAATAAAGTAAAAATATGGTGCCCGCAGGTGGCACAACCCGTCGCCGTGCGCTACGCATGGACGGATGCGCCTATTGACGCAAACCTTTTCAGCAAGGATGGCATACCTGTTAGTGCTTTCAGAACGGACAACTGGAGGGGGATTACAGAAGGTAAGGGGTTTGAGTAAAATCAAATAAGCATTTCCAAGGGAGCAGCTTATTTGATTTTACAGGGAAAGAAATAATGGCAGGTGGTTGTATCTACACCACCTGCAAAACTATTTTCCCTCTTACATGCCCCTCTTCACTTAGTTTTTCCGCTGCTGCGGCTTCTTCAAGCGGCATTATTTTTGAAATAGCCGGCTTTACTTTACCCTCATCTATCAACCGGGCTATTTGTTTAAGGTCTTCGGGATATGACTGCGCACCAAACCCTTCAATATGGATATTTTTTGCTTTGGCCTCTTCTTCATTTTCAGGTTTTAGGGTTGTTATAAGCCTTCCGCCATTTTTAAGCACCGTTAACGAACGGGTTTGTGTATCGCCGCCTATCGTATCAAAAACAAGGTCGAGGTTGTTTAACCTGTCCTCAAACTTTTCGTTTTTATAGTCTATCACCTCATCTGCACCTAATTGTTTTACAAAGTCGAGGTTATTTTCTGATGCGGTTCCTATTACGTATGCACCTTTCCATTTTGCAAATTGTACAGCAAAGGTCCCAACGCCGCCCGAAGCAGCATGGATCAATACTTTTTGTCCGGCCTGCAATTGGCCAAATTGAAATAGTCCTTGCCATGCGGTTAACCCGGCCAGCGGAACGGCTGCCGATTGTGTATGGCTTATACTTTTTGGTTTAAAGCTTACCTGGTTGGCTTTTACTACAATGTATTCAGCAAATGCGCCATTCCTGGTCGGGTCGGGGCGGCTGTAAACTTCATCGCCTTTTTTAAAATTATCAATATCGTTGCCTGTTTTCTCAACAACGCCCGAAACATCCCACCCGGGCGTTAACGGCAGATTACTCGGATACTTTCCTCTACGAGCCCCTTTAATTATTTTCCAGTCGACAGGGTTTACGCTTGTTGCGTAAACTTTAATAAGCAATTCATCATTTGCGGGGACGGGAACAGGTACGTCTTCTAATTTTAATACATCGGGACTGCCGAATTCGTGAAATCTTATCGCTTTCATGGGTTTTTATTTAAGATGATCAAAAATAGGAAACATAAACCATGCCCGAAATAGCCTAAAGAACGGCTTTTGAGCTTCTAATTATTATTTGTGGCAGCCTAAAACTTTTTTTAACCGCTAAGGTTACCTGTAAAAAGAATTTTATGGAACTAACGATAGAACGTACCCAAAGGCACTGGTGGGTATTTGTAATAAGAGGGCTTTTATTTATCGGGCTTGGCATTTATATGATCTGCGAGCCTGTGGGAAGTTTTGCGGCGCTGGGCTTTTTATTCGGCCTCATTATTTTCCTGGTAGGGGTTGGTGAATTGCTGCGGGTAAGCCGCGAACGCACGGTAGGTAACAGAGAATGGCATTTGGGTTTGGGTATTTTTGACATAATACTGGGCGTTTTACTAATGGGCCATGTTACCACCAGTATGGCTATAATCCGTATTATTTTAGGCCTTTGGTTTATATTTAAAGGCATATCGTTATTTAGTTTTTGGCGTCATGGCCACCGATCATTTATGATTATTGCCGGAGCCATTCTTATTTTTGTTTTTGGCCTGCTCATATTATTTAACCCCACATTTGGCGATATGACCATTATACTGTGGGCAGCAATAGCCTTTATTATTACCGGGATATTTAATACCTGGCTCGGGTACAGCCTGAAATAGGTTTTTAATAGTAAAAACATCAATACGGGTTTTATTTTCGCAGGCTGAATGTAGCCAGTGTCCCATTCGTATGATTAAGACATCGGGATATAACTATAGTACGCAAACATCAAGTAAAAGAAAAAAAGCCACCCCTTTGGGTGGCTTTTTAATTAATGTTTTTGATTTATTACATCCCGCTATTATTGCGTGGATCCGGTTTTGCTTTTAATACATACTCTTTGGGTGGTGTGCCACCCAATAGGTTTTTAACAAAGTAATCCCAGCGCCGTCGCATCATGTAAGGCGAATATGCGCCGTAGCCATGCTGGCTGTTGGGGAATATCACCAGGTCATAATCCTTATTGGCGCGTTCAAGCGCTTCAACAACCAATAGCGTGTTTTCAGGTGGTACATTGTTGTCCATCATGCCATGGGCAAGCATTAGTTTACCTTTCAGGTTTTTTGCATAGGTTTCGTTAGCTTGTGCTTCGTAGTTTGAGTTGGCAGCCAATCCGTCATAACGTTCGCCCCAGTCGTCCTCATAATTGCGGTTATCGTGGTTTCCTGATTCAGAGATGCCCACTTTAAAGAAATCAGGGTAACGGAACATAGCACATGCAGTTGCAAAGCCACCACCCGAATGTCCCCAGATACCTACACGGGTAGTATCGATATAAGCAAACCGTTGGGCAAGCTGGCGTATGCCACTAACCTGGTCGGGCAGGGTATTATCGCCCATGTTGCCATAGTTCATATCATGGTAGCTTTTTTGGCGCCATGGGTTGCTTGTGCCTTCAATTTGTACTACTATAAAGCCCAGCTCAGCCAATGCCTGGTTATCGCCCCTGGAAGCCGCGAACGACCAGTTGCCGCCAACACTGCCACCCTGCGGACCTGGATATATATAATCTATAATAGGGTATTTTTTATTAGGGTCGAGGTTGGTAGGCGTGTACATCAGCCCGTAGATATCAGTAACCCCATCATGTGCCTTTACCGAAAAGGTAGTAAGGGGTTTCCAGCCTGTGGCCGCAAGGCGCGAAACATCAGTTTTATCTACATTGGTAATCAGCTTGCCATCCATATTACGGAATACGGTAATTGCAGGTACATCAGGTTTTGAATAGCTGTCGATAAAATAATCCTCGGATGGCGATAAGGTAACTACGTGGTTGCCATCTTCCGGCGTAAGCTGGGTGAGGTGTTTACCGTCAAAGCTTACTTTATAAAAACGGCTGAAATAAGGGTTTTCAGGCTCGGTGCCATCGGCAATAAAATAAAGCTCGCGTTTTTTCTCGTCTACTTTAAGCAGCTTTGTAACCACATAATTTCCTTCAGTGATCTGGTTTTTAACCTTTCCGTTCAAAGCATCATATAAATACAGGTGCCCATAGTTATCACGCTCCGAGAACCAGATGATCTCATTTGTTTTTGCAAGATAGCGCCAGTTGATGCTGCCCCATCCCGATTCAAATTGGGTAGGTACTTTTTCTTCAAAAACTTCGCGCACGGCGCCTGTTGATGCGTCGGCTATGCGGAATTTTTCATCCTTGTGGTCGCGGGAAGTAGATACAAAGGCAAGTTGC